>JBPOJG010000285.1:0-7415 GCA_052033835.1 Spirochaetota bacterium | reverse complement strand
CTTTTCAATATCTTTCTCTTCCTGAAGATTGATTCGGATTACTCTTCTCTTGCCCACATTATACCATTCGTACAAACTGATCTGAATACTTTACTCTTTTATTTTCTAGGCTGATAGGTTACGAACTTTGTAAAACCAAATACTTCCAACAACAGATATGGACTGGATATTGGCGGCAAATACCAAGTCAGTAAATCTTTTGCATTTCTTTTTGAAATGATACTTACTAAGAAAAGAGACTATAAAGGAGACAATTATGAGACTGTTGATCAGCAGGGATACGGAAACATCAATACCCTGACAGGCAGTGAAATCAATTCCACGTACAACAGGTCAACAGACTTGGGATATGTTTATATGAGAAATGTATACAATGACAAACCTGTTCCTTATTACTCAATTCCTTTGAGTCTGGGGATGAGTTATGAATCAGGCGGGCATATCTATCAGGTTTTTGTGACAAATACAAGAGCACTTGCTCATACTGCACTTCTGAAAGGTGCTGACTTTGATTACAGAAACCGTGAGTGGACAATTGGTTTCAACATCAACCGATTCTTCTCCTTTGCAAAGGAAGTATCTGAGGACAATTTCTAATATGGGGGACTATATGAAATACTTATTATCACTTTTACTTCTAGTCAGCATCAGCTGCAAGGCTCCTAACGATGACATAAGCGATAAAGATAAGGCGGCGCCTTTTCTGATCGGAACTGCAGAATATTACAGGCAGCTGGCACTTGATGCCGATGTCATTGCAGCAAATGCAAATGCAAATGCAATCGCTGCAGCCAAGGCTCTGCCTCTGGTTGACGTTTCTGCTAAAACTGCAGCAGAACTGCAGGCTTTGAATCTGGACGGGGTAATTACAAGTGTGGATATGTCCAAGGGTACGCCGATCGTAACTTTTTATGTAACCACAAAAGCTTCCGCGACTATGGCTGCAAGCCGTCTGAAGGGATTTGGATTTACAATCAAAACAAATGGATCTTACAATTCGACGACAGGCGTTATTCAGACTCCAGGTGCTACAACAGTCATTACCAACCTGACCTCCGTTCCTCATATGAGTTTTTCTTTTGCGAAACTCGTTGCAGGAACAAACGGTGCTCCGGATAAATGGAACAGTTATCTGACTACGACCATTCCTACTCCTGAAGGAACGATTGGTCCAAGCTACACTCCATTCAAAAGAAGCACACCGGGGTGGCAGAAGAACAGTGTGGATCAGAACGGAACCTTAAAAGACAACGGTGACGGAACGTACACTTACACTTTTGCGAGGGATATCACTAAGTCCAAAGATTATATATCTTCTGAATATCTAGTATCCAGTACTGAGAATATGACTGCAGTGTCTGCCGGCAGAATCGCAGGAATGGGAGATATGAAGTATGACAATACTCTGCCTCACAGAATGGCAATTGCAGTCGGAATCGGTACTGTGCCGGGTACAGGTGCTGTCAATAAGAATGGAACAAATCAGCCAGTGATGAGCGGAGGATGTACATCGACATCATCATGTTCAGGAACAGCTGTTGCTTCTTTAAACTTCACAAATGGAGTAACTCTGGTTTACGATTTTATTCCTTCTTCAAATAAAATCAAGGCAATGCAGAGAGATATTGTGAAAGTTTCCACTTGCAACAACTGTCACAAGGATGCGACTGTTACAACGACTTCAGGGATCACCACAAGAGGATTGATTTTCCATGGTCCCGGCGGGAGAAATGATGTTACTCAATGTGTAACATGTCATAATGATCAGACAAGAGCACAGGTAGAGTCCAGTCTCGCTTCAGTGGCCGGAGTGTATACCGGAACAAATGGGATTGTTCTGGATGGGTACGCAGTAGTGGATTTTCCAATCATGGTTCATAAGTTTCATATGAGTTCCTGGCTTCAAAAATCTGGAACAGGTTACTATGTAGGAACAACGACTTATATGTTCCCTACAAAGGGTGCTGCATTTATCACTAAAGCCGATTCCAAACTCTGTTACAACTGTCACACTACAAACAAGACAGCAAATCATGAAGACAACTGGAAAACTAGACCCAGCCGTATTGCCTGCGGTTCCTGTCATGATGGGATTGATTTCACTACTGGTCTGATGACTAAAAGTGCGAATCCTTCCAATACTGATATCACTCATGGAGGCGGAAAGCAAGCTGACGACAGTAAATGTGCAGGGTGTCATTCGACTTCGGATATTACCAAGAAACACGGTCTGTAATTTTCAGACTGGTCAGGCAGAGATTTTCTGCCTGATTTTTTCTTACTCTAGAAAATAAATTTCCTGATTTTCTTCCTTTCCTCTGATTTTTGCGGAAATCGGAGAACTGATCGAAACTCTAAGTTTTTCTGAAAGCAGATTTTTTACATCTGCACTGATAATAAGATCTTTTTTAAATTCCTTACAGAGTCCTTCGAGTCTGGATGCGGTATTGACTGTGTCGCCGATCACTGTATATTCCATTCTGCTTTCTGAACCGATATTTCCTGCAATTACAGGACCGGAATGAATTCCTATTCCAATTCTTATATTTGGTACATTATCTATGATAAATTCATTATTCAATTCAGTTAATGCTTCTCTCATTTCCATAGCCGCCATTACTGCTTTTTCTGTATGATTTTCCAGTTCGGTCGGCGCTCCGAAGACAGCGAGTATGGCATCTCCGATGAATTTGTTCACAAAACCGCCATTTCTGTTTACGCATTCACTCATTCTGTTGAAGTATCTGTTCAGCCATCCTACGATTTCTTCAGGTGAAAGTTTTTCAGATACTGAAGTAAAACCGCGTATATCCGAAAACAGGACAGTCACATTTTTCACTTCTCCGCCTAAGGAAATATTTCCTTTCAGAAGATGGTCCCTGACCTTGGGATCAACTGCTTTCCCGAATGTATCCTTTATAAATTCTTTTTCTTTCAGCCCAGCAGCCATTTCATTGATTTTTTCTCCCAGAAAGCCAATCTCGTCGGTAGATACAATCTGTACATTCTTATCATAATTTCCTGAACTGATCTGAACAGCAGACTCTGTGATGTTTTTGACTGGTTCCGTAAAATACTTTGAAACCATCCAAGTAAGTACCCAGGCGATCACAAGGACTGAAAAAAGAATCAGGAAGGTCGGGATAATGCGGGAGTAATCGGAATCCTTCTGCATTCCTGCAGCAATCATATTCGCAGCAACAAATACCGGCGTGACTGATATAGACACATATAATATCAGAAATCTCATTCTGATCGGGATTTTCATTGTGCCTGAAATCTGGGACAGGGTTCCGTCTGGAAACAGATCGGGCATTGCCGTTTTCCTGTTCACTGCATCCGACAGATAATAACTCATTGAAAAACATACTAAAGACATCAGGGAATTCATCAGCACAACTTTCACTGACAGGATGAAATTGCCTGAGTTTATCGCATTGTAAGCGATCCAGCCGAATACGGCAGAAGCAGCGCCCCAACCTGCAAAAGATACTGAGGCAACAAATATTGGAGTATTTATAATACGCCTTTTTATTATTGTCATTTCAGTTTCCTTGACAGGATGAAATATTCCTTTGATAATAGGAATATTGTACCAAATCATAATCAGAAGAGGGATTCCGAAGGAAAAACCCATTCCGAATGCTCCTGCAAAAGTACTGACTGCTGCTTTTCTGAAATATTCGTGCTCAGCGGCCGTCAGCAGATACTCCATTGTATAATTCTGAGCAATTACAATCAGAAAGTTTGTTCCATACCCAATTAAAGAAAAGTATAAGAGGTATTTTAAAAGTCTTTTTCTTAATCCGTCCATTGGCTCTTCTTGCAATTTCCTGATTTTTTCAGCAGCTCTATTATATACAATACCGCTTTGAACTTATTCAGCAAGGAAAATCCGTATTGCTTCTTTCATTACAGCAAGACCTATGCTGAGTGCATCCTCATCGAAATCAAACTTTGAATTGTGGTGAGAGCAGGTAAATCCTTTTGCCTCATTTCGGGAACCGATAAAAAAGTAGCACCCGGGCACCTTCGCGAGAAATGCAGAAAAGTCCTCTCCGCCCATTGTCCTCACTTCCTTTTCTGTCACAGAGTCCTCTCCGAGCACAGTCTTTGATGCCTTTCGCACAATATCAGCCATAGCCGGAGTATTGATTGTAGGCTGATTGACCCGAATATACTCCAGATCTGCAGCTGCTCCAAAAGACTCTGCAGTCTTCGTTACTATTCTCTTTAGAATATCGGGAACTCTATCATAAACCTCTTTAGAATATGTTCTTACTGTGCCCACCATTTTTGCTTCATCCGGAATTGCATTAAAAGCATCTCCTGAATGAAGGCTTCCGACAGTTACAACGCAGGAATCCAGAGGGTCAGTGTTTCTCGAAACAATCGTCTGAAGGGCTGTTATGATATAGGCAGAAACTGTTACCGGATCTACTGTATGCTGAGGCATTGCACCATGACCGCTTTTTCCTTTTACTGTGATTCTAAATTCGTCCACAGATGCCATCATTGTGCCGTCCACAACACCGACTTTTCCGATATCCACATGATTCCATACGTGCAGAGCAAGGGCTGCATCTACTTTATATTTTTCTAATATTCCCGCCTCCACCATTCTGTCTGCACCGCCGCCTCCCTCTTCTGCGGGTTGAAAAACGAGCAGAACTCTTCCCTTGGGGATGATCGGTTTCAGATCCTGCTTGAGATCCGATGCCAGTCCCATCAGTATGGATGTATGTGCATCATGACCGCAGGCGTGCATGACTCCTTTTTTCTTTGAAGAATATTCTGTAATGTTTTCTTCATGAATTGGGAGTGCATCCATATCGGCTCTAACCAGAAGAGTCTTTCCCGGAAGGCCTGAGTCAATGAGGCAGACAACACCTGTCTCGGCAATTCCTGACTCAAAAGGGAATCCTTCCTTTTTCAAATGAGAGACAACCAGTGCAGAAGTATCCTTTTCCTGAAACATGAGTTCAGGATTGGAATGAATTGTTCTTCTGTACTGAACGAGTTCCTTTTGTCTATGTGTGCTGACTGTATGTGACATTATTTTTTTTCAGGCATATCTTTCAGTCCGCCTGCATTGACTACATTTTTGAATCCGTTTGCTTCGAGCATTTTCTTTGCTCTCCCAGCTCTTCCGCCGGATCTGCAGTATAGAACAACTGACTTGTCCTTATACTGTTCTAGAGAAGAAATTTTCCCTTCCAGCTGGTCTACAGGTATATTGACTGCCCCAGGAAAATGCCCGCTGTTGAACTCTTCGACAGTTCTCACATCGATCACTGCTGCACCGGAGCTAATTTTACTCTCCAGATCTTTTTTGTTCTGATCCCCGTTTCCGCAGAAAACGAGTGAGCTAAGGACGATGGCAGCAGCGGCAAAAAATCTGCCAGGGTTTAATTTTCCGTAAAATATTCCTTTCATAAGGTCTCCAATGTATAATATCTCTCAATTAGAAAATTTGAGTTGCGATCTGTCAAGAGGAAAGAAATGGAGAAATTGAATCAGCGTCCACTCGCCGACGTTTTTATCGGTGAAATTCTACGTCGAATATAAATATATTTCCCGCAGGGACGCGGGGGCATTTTGGGGTTGTGCAAAAGCATATTCACCACGCGCCCTATCGGGCAGCCCGTGATAGGGCGATGAATGCTTCGACCCGCTTCGCTGCTCAGCACACCGCGCAGATAATATATTAGAAAATTCTAATGCAAATTTCCAATGTATTGAATTAACTCCAAATAGGCTTTGCCGTGTTCTTCGTACCTTTCGTGGTTCGTTTATAGTTTTTACACAGTCCCCTGCGATATTACACAATCCTTTAAATAAGAGCCTCTAATATCTAAGCACCCTATTATTGTAACTGTCCGCAATATACATACCTGTGCGGTGAACAAAGATTCCCATGGGAGCATAGAGAGTGGAGGCGGAAGTCCCTCCAAGATTCTTTGCGTTAGATGTAAACAGCCCGTTATGTCCCCAGACCTGGGTTGCAGTTGTGCTCGTTCCGGGAAAGAATAAAGCACGATGATTATGAAATTCACTGGCATACAACCCGCTGGAATCGAGGGATACGCTTGCCACATAGTTCAAACCGGAGGCAGTAGTGGCAGCTGTATTAGTGGTAAAAGAACCACCCTGACCGTAGACTCGCGCAGCTGTAGTGCTAGTTCCGGGATAATATAAAATACGACTATTCGCCCAATCGGAAATATACACCCCGCTCTCATCCACCGCTATCCCATAAGGAGTGTTCAAACTTGTTGCAGAGACTCCGCCATTATTAGCCGTATTGGAAGTGAAGTTCGGCTGACCATAGACTCTGTCTGCCGTAGTACTCGTTCCAGGATAATGCAGTACGCGATGGTTCCCATTGTCAACTACATACAGCCCGCTTGCATCCAATGCCAGGCGAATTGGACACCAGAGACTGTTAGCTGAAACTCCGCCTGGATTAGCATTTCTCGTTATAAATGATCCGTTCTGGCCATAGACTCGCGTAGCCGTTGTGCTAGTCCCCGGATAAAATAATACCCTCTGATTATAACAGTCGGCAATATAGGTGCCGCTTTTATCCACAAGTACACTTTTGGGATTATATAAACTGTTTGCGCTGACGCCTCCCTTGTTAGGAGTCATGGTAGTAAGGCTTCCTCCCTGGCCGTAGACCCGAAGAGGGACGTAACTGTTAATCCCGGAATATTAAACTCCCCTGTTTCTTTGTTGATCGGGAATGTACAGACCGCCATTAGAATCCACGTACATATCGATAATATAGACAAGCAAATCCTTATTCGAACAGCTAAGATTAGTGACTCCGGTAGTTAAATCTCCGCATTGTCCGTAAACTTTATCTGCAACGGTACTCGTTCCGGGAAAGCGCAGCACTCTGTTATCGTAGGCACTCGCAACATAAAGCTCGGATCCATAAATAGCCACCCCCTGCGGCAGTATAAAAATTTGCTGTGGTGTGCCGGTGTACGTCCTATCTGCAGTAGTGCCGGTTCCGGTATAGTGCAATACTCGATAATTCCTCGAATCGGAGATATACACATCAGAACCATTCGTCGCAATATAGCTTGGTTCATTTAATGAACTCATCGAAAGACCGCCATTATTGAGAGTATTCGAAGTAAAGGCCCCCCCCTGACCATAGACCCTGGTTGCCGTATTGCTAGTCCCCGAATAGTACAAAACCCGATGATTTTTGCTGTCCCCAATATACACTCCCCCCGCATCGACGGCAACACCGAACGGAACATTCAAACTATTAGCAGTGATGCCTCCATTATTAGCCGTATTGGTAGTAAACGATCCCCCCTGACCATAGACCCTGTCAGCCGTGGTGCTCGTGCCGGTATAATGCAGAATACGACTGTTATCTTTATCAGCAATATAGACAT
>JBPOJG010000177.1:0-7856 GCA_052033835.1 Spirochaetota bacterium | reverse complement strand
CAAGTATATTGGTGACGTGCAGTTTCACATTTTCAACAACTCCCTCAGCAATTGTGCTGTAAATTCCCTTGAATTGGTAAGGGTCTATATAGAATTCAATATCACAGGCCTTCTGCTCATTTGTCATTTTGCTCATATCGAATTGAAAACGGTTCAGCGTATTCACTAAAGTATTCAGATTCAGCTTTATGGTATTGAAGTCCCCAAAGTATTCCTTTGTAATCGGTTCAGGAATATTTCCTTGGGATATTTTATCTACATAATCAGCAGCAATATTCAGAGGTCCGATGACTGCATCGAGAGTCTGATTGACTCCTTCCACGATCTTTCTGATGTCTCCTTTGTAAACTGTGACATCTGCGCGAGTGTTCAGTTTTCCCTGCTTTGCCGCTTCTGTCAGCATTATCGAGTCGCCGAGCATTGACTGAAATGCAGTCATCATATTTTTAAAGGCTTTTGCGAAACTTCCAATTTCATCATTTGAATGAACTTCAATATTTGTATCGAATCTGCCTTCCCTGCCGATATCAGTTACAATTTTTTCCATATCCTGAATCGGTTTTACAATTCCATTGATAATATATTGACTTGCATATGCCAGAAGAGCTGCCGTCAGTATCATTGTGATGATCGTGAAAAGCAAAGTGGAATTTGCTGCCTGTGTCCCATCCTTTCCTTCCTTTCTGATCATATCCGCTTGAAATGCAGTCAGACTGTCCACATTTGACTGATATTCCAGCTGAATTGGTCTCAGTTCATTCAAGAGAACTGTATAAGCAAGTTCTTTGTCGTTCTGGCCTATCGCTTTGATAAAGCTTTCCTGAGCCTTAATGAAGTTTTCTCTGGAATTTTTTATTTTATCTAAAAGCTGTTTTCCTTTTTCTGATTTGATCGTTGTTGTCAGCAGCTGCAGATTCTGACCAATCTTTTCCCGACTCTTCAAAAGCTGAATTTTTTCTTCTTCTACTTTTCGAGGATCTCTGAAAATATACATATTTCTCGCAGCTCTTGCGATAAAGTTCACATCCTGAATGATTTCGGTGAGAGTAAGAAGTTTAGGCAGTCTGTCTTCGGAAAGTCTCTGGACAGTACCTGCCATTGAGTTCATTTGAAAAAGCGAGTAAGCGATGATTCCGAAAGTAAGCACAAAGAACAGCCCAAAGGCGGAAATGAGTTTCTTTCTCAAATTCATATTATCGAACATATTATTCTCCTGTCATTTATATTAAATCTTATTATACTGCAACGTTTCGAAACAGTCAAGATTTCACAAGGAAAAAAAGAATAGGGGAAAAATGCTAATTATTCTTATAATATTGGCGACTTCAGTCAGCCTTCTTTCGCAGGAAGCACCATTTCCGCCAGAATTTTTTTAACAGGTTTGGCTTCAGTAATATGGTCTATTGTCTCGTATATATGAATCTTCCCTCCGACCTCAGTAATGCCTTTCTGAATGACCGAAAGTCCGACTCCAAATCCGATGTCTTCCTGGAAAAATCTTTCATCGTAGACATTGTTGATTTTAAAAAAAGGCTCAAATATCTTATGTTCAATTTCTTTCGGAATCCCGGAAATTCCTCCCGGCATTGAAAGAATAGGATTCAGGATCGCAATAGATATTTCATTTTCATAATGAAGTACGGAAACATAAATCTTGGATTTTTCCGGTGAATACTTGAATGCATTGATTAATAGTTCTTTTATGGACAGATTCAGAAGATTTCTGTTTCCGTAAAAATCTGTCTTAGAGTGTATATTATCAACCTTGATTATATTTTTTTTGATTTTACGGAAGGATTCCACTTCATCAATAGCCTTTTCAATGATTCCTTGAATTTCTTCACCTTTCAGAAGTTCTTTGGGATATTCTATATCGAATACATGAATCACATTGTCCAGTTTCTCTTTTACAATTCGCACAGTTTCAGAATTCCTGATAAGTGCTTCAACAGTGCCCTTGCTTAATTTGCAGAATCCGTTTTCCTCTTTTAATTCAAGTTCCATCATATCAATCAGAGTAAGTAGACTTCCGACTCCCATTCCCTGAAAAATAGAGTGGACAATTGTTTCCATTATCTTTCTGCCATAGGAAGACTGTGAATGCTGATTCTTTTCTTCCTTCCAGAGAAGCCATTCCAGTTCTTCCTTGAGCCAGTCCTTGGATTTGTCAGTAAAATGAAGCTTCTTGTCCTGTTCAGCGTGAAATTTGATTGCTTCCTTTACATATCCGAAAAGAGTCTCAAAACTTGTGGTTTCTGAAATAATTTTATAAACTAGATCGTATTTTTTTATATAATCAAGATTTTTAGCAGAAGAATCTGTTCTGAGAATGATCAGAGTTTCCGAATGGAGCTTTTTGATTGATCTCAGAAGATGGACATCATCTACATCATTCGGAAGAAAGTCTGTCACCACAACTTTAGGAGTGTGTTTGTAAAGCAGCTCGAGAGTTCTGGCCAGACTGCTTGCTGTAACTGCAGTTATGCCTCTTGATTCAAAGATTCCTTCTTCAACAATCAGATTGTTTTTGTCAGGATCAATGATCAGCAGATCTTTATGCAGGTTGGAAAGGTATTCATCTACAACGTGAGACATCAGGAAAGAGTTTCCTTTACAATGTTCAGAAGCTGAACCGGACGGAAAGGTTTGACGAGCCATCCGCTTGCACCCATATTCATCACTTCTTTCTTCAATGCCTCTCCTGATTCAGTGGTCAGTACAATGACCGGAAGAGTTTTATTTGTTTTTCTAAGTTCCTTTACAAATGTTACCCCGTCCATCACAGGCATATTTATATCTGTAATCACAAGATGAATTTCATTGTTCTGTATGGCTTCCAGACCCTTTGATCCGTCCTGAGCCTGAATTACATTGTAGCTCCCATGTGTAAGGGCCTGCTTTACCAGTTCAAGCATATATTGAGAATCATCTATAATCAGAATTGTATGACTCATTTCTCCACCTATTTGACTACAAACAGTTCTTCTATATTTAAAATCAATAGAAAAGTACTGTCGGTATAAGCTATATAGGGCAGGTATTTTGTCTCAGTAGAGGAAAGTCTTGTTCCGGCATCTTCCAGTTTGGAAAATGGAATTTCCAAAACATCCCGAATCGCATCCGCTTTAATTGCCACCTGCCTTTCCCTGCTGTTGAAACGAATGATTACAGATCTTTCTCTGGTAGCTGTTTCTTTCTGAGCCAAAAGTACCTGGAGATCCAGAACTGTCACTACATCTCCTCTCAGATTGACAATTCCTGAAATGTATTTTTTGGAATGAGGGACTTCTACTACTGAAATGTCCTTCTGAACTTCCAGACAGAATTTCACGTCAGCACCGTACATCTGATTTCCTATCATCCAAGTTAAAAGCTGAATTTTTCCGTTATCTGCCATATCTGTCAACCTGCCGATGCCTGTGCTGTTTTTTCTTCTTCAGCTGTCTGTTTCTGCTGTATGTCCAAATGTTTTCCTATCCAGGAAAACTGAACCTTGCTGATCTTGGAAATCAAATCCTGAATGTCGATGATTACTGTGGATTTATCATTGATGATGGAATGCCCCAGCACACTTTCTCCGTGATATCTGTCATCTTCAACAATTTTGATATCATAAACGATATCCACAATTTCATTTATCATTACCGCAATTTCTTTATTTTCTGTGGATACTATAATAAGGAATGAACTGTCCTGATTCGATTCTCCTTTCAGATTGTAAACGTCACTCAGGCTGACTACAGGTATGATGTCCTCTTTGTACTGGATCACCTTGATTCCGGAAAGATCTTCAAAATCAAAATTTGAGAGCTTTTCAATGTTGGTAACATACTCAAGACTTGTTGCAAATCTATGTTCCATAATTTCGAACAGCAGATATCCTGTCTCTTTCTTGAGTTCACTTGAAGTCTTTGTACTTTCAGATTCTTTATTTTTGGATTCAATTCCTTCAAATTCAGAAATTCCTGCAATGTCCAGAATCAGAACAGCTTCACCGTCGCCCATAATCGTAGCACCTGCAAAAAGTTTCAGTTCTGAAAAAAATTCTCCTAGCGGTTTTACTACAATTTCTTCCGTTCCAATCATCTGATCGAATAGAATTCCAAAATAATAGTTTTCTGATTTTACTATGACAACATATTCTGCCTCATCCTTAAAGTCTCTGTCAGGGTAGAGCAGTTTTCCCAGATGAACCAAAGGAAGCATAGAATCTCTGAACCTGTACATTCTCACACCGTTCACAACTGTAAACAGTTCAGGATCAAACTGAATCAGTTCAGATACATTTTTTTGAAATATAGCATATCTTGTCTGATCCACAGTGATCAACAGGCAGGAAATGACAGTTACTGTCTGAGGAATGACTGCGGTAATTGAAGTTCCTTTACCGAAAACTGTCTTCAGGTGTACATTCCCTCCAAGTTTTTTGAAGCTTGTACGTACTGCATCCATTCCCACTCCGCGACCGGAGGTTTCAGTGACTGCTTTGGCTGTACTGAATCCGGGAAGAAATACAAGTTCTTCAATTTCTTCCTGAGTCAGAACAGTCCCCGAAGGAACGAGTCCCTTGGACTCTGCAGTTTTCCTTATCATTTCGTGATTCAGACCCTGTCCGTCATCGTCTATTACAAGCTGTATATTTCCAATCTGCAGTGAAGCAGAAAGGCGAATTTTTCCGATGGGATTTTTTCCCTTTCGGATTCTTTCGTCAGGAGTTTCAATTCCATGGTCTATGGAATTTCTGACCATATGAATGATAGAATCAAGAATTGTATCAATCATTGTCTTATCTAACTCAACCTCTCCGCCTTCAAACTGAAACTCTACCTGCTTTCCCAAATTTTTTGCAGTATCTCTTACAACTCTCTGAATTCTCTGATTGATTGAATTCAGTTCCTGCAGTCTGGTATGCATGATTTTTTCATGAAGCTGGGTAATCAGCTGACTCATCCTGGACAGAATATTCCCGCCTTCCGGATCGTTGAGAAATGCTGACCTTTGAAAAAGCTGATTTCTCGTAATGATTGTTTCTCCCACAAGATTGATCAGGTCATCGAGCAGACGGCTTCTGACTCTTAAATATGAGTCAGACGTTTCCATTGTCTGTTTTTCCTGTTTTGGATTTGTTTCCTTGGACTGAATCAGCTGGATCGGGCTGTAAAGAGTCAGGATAAATTTGGGGCGAAGGTCATATTTTTTAAAGAACTCTTTTGTATCCAGATCGGATACAATTAAAAACCCGAACGGCAGAATTTCTGATGAGATTTCGATCTCAGGAATATTGTCTGTGAGGAGCAGTCTCTTTTTAATATTCACACTGAACTGTGAAAGAAATTCCGCTAGTTCACCTACAGACTGAAATCTCTGTTCCATCAGATCGAGAACAGCAACCGATGCAAACTGATGATTTTTTTCCGCCTCTTTTGCTGACTCTTTCAGAAAATCTTCAGTGAAAGCTCTGATGATATCTTCTTCTGTAACAGCCAGTTCATCAATTACAGTCTCAGTAACAGTTTTTTTCTGTTCTGCGGCAGCGGCACTTTTCAACTGTTCGGTCATTGAACTGATATCGAATGTACTCTCTTTATCCAGTTCACGAATCATAAGCTTGAGTCTGTCGACTGCTTCAAGCATAAGATCTATATATTCCTTGTTGATTGTCAGGGAGCCTTCCCTGAATTTTCCAAGGAGGCTTTCCAGAGCATGAGACAGTCTGCTTAAATTCTGGAATTCAAACATTCCAGAATTTCCTTTTACGGTATGAATGTACCTGAATACAGCATTGATTTTTTCCGGATCAGGATTTTTTTCCAGTTCAATGATTTCCGTTTCTGCTTTTTCTAAAAATTCATTAGCCTCATTGGAAAATTCTCCAATCAGCTGCTGCATATCGAGTCCCATATCAGCCTCTCACAGAAGATAGATATTCTGTTATATTCAGTTCATTGAAAGCTGCTTCCAGCAGCTTTTCTGATTCAGTAAAAACAGATATATTCTTAATCTTCAAACTTTTTATAAAAGAACAAAGCAGAGAGAAATGCTGGATTGGAATATCCTTGATTTCACCGAACTTAAGAAATACTTTCTGATCAGCTGCGATCTGAAATATTTCCAGAAGACTTTTTTTGAAATCTTCCGGTGAAGTCTGTAAATCTCTTTCCTCTAGAAAGACTGTGACAGACTGCTTGTCTGGCTTTTTTATCAGGTTCATTTATCAGCCCGTCACATCTTTATCATACTTTCTTTGTCAGCTTTTTCTATCCGCACTTTAGATGAACCTGATTCAGACTTTAGAGTTCTTTTTTCGGTTTCTTCAACTTTGAAGAATGCAATTGTCTGATCCAGAGTTTCTGCATGTTTGTTCAAAAGCTCTGAGTTTGCAGCAAGCTCTTCGGAGGATGCAGCGTTCTGCTGAGATACGTTGTTCAGCTGACTGATGGCCGTGTTGAAGTTCTTCAAATTAGAACTCTGTTCTTCTGAAGCAGCTGCAATTTCCTGGACAAGACCGGCTGTTTTCAATGTGCTCGGTACAATTTCATCGAGAAGTTTGTTTGCATTTTCCGCTACATCCAGACTTCTGCTGGCCAATTCCTTAATGTCCTTGGCTGCACGTTTACTTCCTTCTGCAAGTTTTCGCACCTCACTTGCCACAACAGCAAACCCAAGCCCATGTTCTCCTGCTCTTGCGGATTCGATTGAGGCATTGACTGCAAGAAGATTTGTCTGAGATGCAATTTCTTCCACCACATTGATCTTTTCAGCAATTTCTCTCATTGCTTTCAGTGTTTCCTGAACTGCTTTTCCGCCTTCAACTGCCTGCTTGGATGATGTATTTGCGATCTGATCGGTTGCTTTTGCATTCTGAGCATTCTGCATTACGGAAGCCAAAAGTTCTTCAATGGAAGCACTGGATTCTTCGAGATTTGCTGCCTGCATATTTGCACCTTGACTCAATGCCTGTGAAAGTGAATCGAGCTGTTCTGAAGTATTGGATACCTGCGAAGTTACTCCTTTCAGATCACCTACAATCTGTTTTATGGAATCGATGATCGTTAAAAGTGAAACTCTGATTTCCACATAGTCACCGACATATTCTGATTCCAATTTGACAGTCAGATCACCTTTACCGACAGCATTCAGCACTTTAGAGATTTCATTGATTTTCTCTTTGACCATTCCCAGAGTAGTGTTGAGTGCATTTGCGAGCTGAGCATGATCCCCTTTATACTTTCCGACAACGCTCTTTTGGAGATTGCCTTTTGCCATTTCGTAAAGAACGGATGCTGTTTCCTGAACCGGTTCGATCACGGCATCGAGAGTCAAATTGACCCCCTCAACAATCTTTCTGAAATCACCCTCATGTTTTGCAGCATCTGCTCTGGTGGTAAGCTTTCCTTCAATTGCTGCATGAGAAAGCATATTTGCATCATTGACCATCGCATTGATATTGTCGATGCATCGATTCAGATTGTTTTTGATTGTATTGAAATCACCATTATATGTGTCCGTAATTTTCGATGGCATATTTCCTTTCGAAATTTTGTCTACATAATCGGCTGCAACATTCAATGGTCCTATGACTGAATCAAGAGTTTCGTTGACACCTTCCACAATTTTTCTGTAATCGCCCTGATGTTTAGTCGCATCCGCTCTTGTGGCAAGTTTTCCTTCGACTGCAGCTTTGGAAAGCATAACAGCATCAGCAACAAGTGCATTCACATTTTCAATCGCAGAGTTGAGGTTGTTCTTGATCGTGTTGAAATCCCCGTTATAAGTGTCAGTGATCTTCGGAGGAATTGCACCTCTTGAAATCTTTTCCACATAATCTGCAGCGACATTCAGGGGCCCAATGACCG
>JBPOJG010000355.1:0-5898 GCA_052033835.1 Spirochaetota bacterium | reverse complement strand
ATCTTTTCAATGCATCTCTTGTCACCATATCCAGATGATTTGTAGGTTCATCCATCAAAAGAAGACTGCAGGGCTGCTGCACAAGAAGTGCCATTCTGAGCCTGCTCTGTTCTCCTCCTGACAGAAGTGATACCGATTTGTAAACAGAATCCCCACTGAAGGAAAAATGCCCGAGCGCCGTTCTGCAGGCAACATCGGAAAGATCAGGATATTTCTTCTGAACCGTCTGAAGAAGATTCAGGCTTCCGTCCAGTTCATCATGATGAGTCTGTGAAAAATATCCCCTTTCGGTCTTTGGACCAAAATACAGATTTCCGGAAGAAATATGAAACAGACCTGCAATACATTTCATTAAGGTGGACTTACCTGCCCCGTTCGGACCGACTAAAGCAATTTTCTCACCTGCGGAAACTTCCATATTTGCGTGTTCAAAGATTTTCCTGTCGGACGAAGAATAGGAATAAGAACAGTCTTCGAGACGGAATGCAATTTTCCCTGAAGAAGTATAATTGAACCTATAATCAGGTTTTTTATTCCAGAATATATCTTCCGGCTTGTCTACCTTGTCTCTTTTCTCGAGACGTTTCAGCGCACTCTGGGCCTGTTTTGCCTTGGTTGCCTTTGCACGGAACCTGTCTATCCATTCCATTCTTTTCTTGATGTAGTCTTCTTCTTTTTTGAACTGAAGCTGCATCTTTTCGTGAACTTCATTTTTCTCTTCCAGAAATTCTTCAAGAGTGCCCTTGAATTCAAAGACGCCTCTGGAGGAAATCTCAGCGATCGTATCTGTTGTGCGATTCAGAAAGTCAGGATCGTGAGTGACCAGCACAAATGTAGTCTTGATTTCCTGAAGATAAGATGCCAGCCATTCTTTTGAGGTGTCATCAAGATGATTTGTCGGTTCATCCAGAAGCAGAAGGCTGTGAGGATTCAGAAGGCAGATGGCAAGTCCGGCTCTGTGCTGAAATCCAGGAGAGAAATCCTTAATGGGTCTTTCCACTGCTGCATTTGTAAAACCCAGACCGGAGAGAATTTTCTTTGCGTTGTTTTCGAGATCGTGAAGCCCTTCTGTGTGGGCTTTTTCTTCGAGATGAGACTGATCAGAAAGCAGTTTCTCAAATTCTTTAGAATCAGGATCTGTAGTTTCAAATCTTTTATCTATTGCGTGTTTTTGATCTATATATATTTTATAATGCTTGATGGAAGAAAGTACATTTTCAATGACAGAAACATTCTGTTCAAATACTGGAATCTGATGAAAAAGAGAGATTGCCGTATTTTTTGACCGTACAACCTCTCCCGAATCAGGGTGAAGCGTCCCGGCTGCAAATTGAAATAGTGTAGTTTTTCCGGCACCGTTCGGACCGATGAGTGCTATTTTGCACCCGTTTTTAATATGCCAGGAAAAACCGTCAAACAGCACATTTGGCCCATACTGATGACGGATATTGATGAATTGAAGCAATCTTACTTACCGCGAGATTTCAGTTCTTCCTTTCTCTGTTCAATGTGCTGAAGAAATTTGCTCGTAGTCTCCAGATTTCCGCTGTCTTTTGCCTTCTTAGAAGCCGCATCCAGCTCAGTCAGAGTCATTTTAGAGATTTTTTTATTCTTTTTTTCGTTGTTTTCGGACATAGTCACCTCACTATGTTTAGAAATTTTTAATCGGGCAGGCTGTCAAGTACAATGTCTGTTAAATTATCTGCCGCGAATATAGTCCCCTCTCAGTCGATAGCCTACTCCAAGTTCCGTAATCAGTATATCGGGTTCAGATGGATTTATTTCAATTTTTCTTCTGAGCTGTGCAATGTAAATTCTCAGATAGTGGGTATCTTTTTCGTGCTCCTTACCCCAGACCTCTTTTAAGAGCTGTGACTGAAGAACTACACCACCCTTTTTCCTGGCCAGAATTTGAAGAAGAGAATATTCTCTGGCAGTCAAATGTATTTCCTTTTCCTCTACATAAACGGTTCTTTGCTGGAAATCAATCTTCAGTCTTCCGCATTGCAGAATCGGCTCCGGCTCCTGAACTTTTCTCTTGAGACAGGATCTGATTCTGGCCAGCAGTTCTCCTGCTCTGAACGGTTTCACTACATAATCATCCGCACCGAGGTCCAAGGCCTGAATGATTTCTTCTTCTCCATTCATCACAGAGAGGATAATGATCGGAATCTGGCTCCATTCCCGAATGCGTTTTAGTGTTTCAAAACCGGACTGATCCGGAAAATTCAAATCAAGCAGTACGAGATCAGGTTTCTGTTCTGCAGCACTCTTCGCAGCCTCCAGCGCAGAAGAAGCTTCTATTGTGGAGTAATTATTTGAATTCAGAAAGATTCTGATAAATTTTCTTATCCCAGGTTCATCATCCGCAAGTAATATCTGCATTTTTACTTCTCCAGCTGATCCGGGGGAATGACTGCCTCATCGAGAGGGAGCGTGATAATGAATCTTGTTTCATCTGCGTCCGGATCACAGATCAAAGTGCCTCCCTGAATTTCCACGAGTCCCCTCGATGTAGAAAGCCCGAGTCCAAGTCCTTTTGTATTTTTTTCACTGTGAAGAAATTTTTCGAAAATTTTTTCTCTGTCTTTTCTGTATACGGGAAAATCATTGTTGCTTATAATTAACTTGTAATGACTTACTGTTCTTTCTTCCTTTATTTTAATTACAGTTCCTTCCTTGGTATGTATGGCAGCATTCAGAAGAAGATTTACAATCACGTGCTCCATCAGGGATACATCCATTCTCTGCGGAACAGCACTGACTGATTCGACTCTCACTTTGTGATGAATCAATTTTCCTCTTGTTCTTTTTATTGCCTGCTGAATCAAATCATTCGGATCAGTCCAGTCCATTTTCATTTTTACTTTTCCGGATTCCAGTCTTGTCATATCCAGAAGATTATTTATGATATGATCGAGATCCTCCACAGATTCCTGAATTTCTTCAGTCAGTTCCTTTGAGTAATCCTGTCTGTCAAGGAGAGCTTTTTCATGCAGAATGCTCGAAGCACCTTTTATCTGAGACAGCGGGGTCCTGATTTCATGAGAAATTGAATTTAGGAGAGTCCTGGAAAATTTTTCTGATTCATAAAGAAGTTTATTTTTTACTGATTCATCTCTGATCTGCATCCTTTCCAGATAAAGAGCTGTCTGAGCTGTTATGGAATCAATCAGGAATTCATTATATCTTTCTGCATAACTGCCTTCTGAAAAGAATATTCCAATAACTCCAAAATTGGATGTGCCTGTCTGGACGGGGATATAATATCCTTCGGAAGAAGAAAGTGTGTCCGTGAATCTGCCTGCCTTTTTTTTCTTATCATATGACCATTGAGCCACAGAATACTCTTTGGCTGAAAAATTTGTATTTCCCGAACTGGAAATAATTTTCATCTCATTTCCGACAGTCACATAAATGCACTCTGATGAAAAGATATTCTTTATGTTCCTCAGAGTCACTTTGGCTATATCTTCAGCAGTATTGCAGACAGCAAGTTCCTCCGAATGACGGTAAAGATGTGTATTAATTTTCTCCCGGTTCTGAATCAGTTTTTCTCTCTGCCGAATTTTTGTTGTGAATATTCCTGCGATGAGTGCAGCGAAAATATAAATCAGAAGCATTAAAAAATCTTCAAATGTATGTATGAAAAAAGTAAACCTCGGAGGAATAAAAAGGAAATTCCAGAGAAATCCGCTTATTACAGCCGCAGTCATTACAGGTCCTCTGCCGAGAAAAAGAGCCAGGACAAGAACGCTCATCAGATATATCAGTGAAATTGACCAGTATCCGGTAAAATTCAGAAGAGCTAAATTGACCAGTGTAACAAGTACAACCGAGAGTAGAGACTGAAAATACTCCTTTATGCCGGATACAGGTTCCATACTGGAAATATATGATTTTCTTGAAGGACTCTCTGTTGTTTTTTTCTGACCCTGAATAATGAATACATTCAAATCCGGTTCCTCTGCCATCAGTTTATCGTGCAGGTCTTTAAAAAAGAAACTTTTTATGAATCCGTTCTCAGGTCTGCCTGTAATGACAGTGTATATATTTCTTGTTCTGACTACATTCAGTATGCCCTCGGCAACTGTTTCTGCTGCGATAATGACAGCCTCTGCTCCAAGCTCCCGTGCATAGTTGATATTTTTCTGCAGATCTTCTCTTTCAGACGGTTTCAGGCTTTCAGGTGTTTCCACAAAAACGGCTGTCAGCTCAGCTTCCATACTTCCTGCAATTCTTCTGGCTGAACGGAGCACCATTCGTGACGTGGGACTTGGACCGACGGTGACCAGAATTTTATTACCGCCTTTCCAGTTGCTTTTTTCGGATTGAAACTGAAGGATTTCGTTCAGCTGCTTGTCTACTCGTTCGGCTGCGGTTCTGAGAGCCATTTCCCTAAGATCAGTGAGGTTTTCCTTTTTGAAAAAATTCAGAGAGGCCGTTTCTACCCTGGAAGAAGGATAGATTTTTCCTTCAGAGAGTCTTTTCATCAGTTCTGTTACAGGAAGATCTATCAGTTCAATTTCATCAGCGAGATCAATGATTGAATCAGGAACTGTTTCATATACAGTTATGCCTGTCATTTTAGCAACAAGATCCGTCTGGCTTTCCACATGCTGAATGTTCAGGGTGGTATATACATTGATTCCTGCATCCAGAATTTCCTGTACATCCTGGTATCTTTTTGAATGTCTTGATCCTGGAATATTGGTATGTGCAAGCTCATCAATCAGCACAATGTCCGGCTTCAATTCCAGAACAGCATCCAGATCAAGTTCCTGAAACTCATTTCCCTTGTAAGATATTTTTTTTCTGGGAATGGAAGGGATCACATAGGAAAGGTCTTCTGTCTCTTTCCTTCCATGAGTTTCTACAACTCCGATAATCACATTCACCAGATCATTCAGTCTGAGTCTTGCTCCTTCGGAAAGCATTGCATATGTTTTTCCGACACCGGCAGCCATCCCAAGAAATATTTTCAGCTTGCCTTTTCTGTTTTTTTCCTCCTGCTTTTTAATTGCTTCGAGAAGCTGATCAGGATCAGGGCGAAAATCTTCTTTCATTATCCAACTCCAGATTCAACAGCAGCACATTCACTCTTTCTTCACCTAAAAAACCAAACTGCCTTCTTTCGATCTTTTCTTCAATCATTGATTTGAGAATCAGCTTTTCTTTTTCACCGAAGTTTCTGGATTTGGAAACTCTCTCCATTTGAAGAAATGCAGATTTCGGCGTAATGTGCGGATCAAGCCCGCTCCCTGAACTGAACATCATATCTGCGGAACGCACAGATGCTTTTTCAGCATTTTCCTTCAATGTCTTTGAAGTCGGTCCTAAGTTGGATGCACCGGAAGGCATTGTTGAAAAGTCTGCTGCCGAAGGTCTCGGGTGAAAATATTTTTCTGAGGTGAATTTCTGAGCGATCAGTTCTGATCCGACAGCTTTTCCATTTCTATATATAATGCTTCCGTTTCTTTTTGAATCGGCTGCACCCATTGCAAAAAATGTCATCAGAACGGGATAAATGAGTCCAGTGAGAACTGTAATTACCGAAATCGCTCTGAGAGAAACAATAAGATTATTTATAAAATTCATACGGTCCTCCAGAAAAAATTCAAAATCATATCAATCAGCTTGATTCCGACAAACGGTGAGATAATTCCTCCGATACCGTAGATCAGAAGATTATCTCTAAGCACTTCTGATGCAGGAGCAGGTCTGTATTTGACTCCTTTCAAAGCAAGCGGAATCAATGCAATAATGATAACTGCATTAAATATTACTGCACTCAGAATCGAAGATTCAGGACTCTTCAGATTCATAATATTCAGACTCTCGAAAACGGATCTGCCGTCAGACCCCAGATACAGTCCGGCAAAAATTGCAGGCAGTATG
>JBPOJG010000548.1:0-4375 GCA_052033835.1 Spirochaetota bacterium | reverse complement strand
CAGGACCGAATAATTTCTGGAGAATTTTTCGACCTGGCTATTGTTTATTCCTGAAAGTAAACCCTTGGGTTGGTGTGGGGGGGCTGTCGGATATGCACTATACGAAAATCGACGGTAAAAATGCATTTGAGACAGGCAAGTAAAGACTGTTTTACTTGAATCGGAATGGGGGTTGTCATAGCCTTTTTGTCTTTGCAATCCCCTATTTCAGGTTTTTATATATAGGTGCGGAAATAAATATCAGAGGTAATTCGGAGATATCAAGTCACCAAATCTTATAAGATAAGACTGGTTTTCTTTTGCAATTGGCCTGATTCTTTTTTTCTGTATCTTCTATTGCCTTCATCTTTTTACACGACCGAAAGAGTTTGATAGACTGGAAAAAAATAATTCTTAAGTTTTATATAATAATTTTCTTTGACTGTAAACATTTTTAATCAGTGGAAGTCAAAAAATAAGATTTGTTTCTTGGAGTTTTTTGATGATATCTGCATTCCTGAATCTATTCCCGATTGCTGAGTGTGGGAACTCCTGTAAGGACGAGTTTGTCTGAACAGTGAGCCCCAAAGGTTTTTGATTTTTTCTTTAAAAGAAGTTGAATTTTATGGGTCTGCAATGATGTTTATTACAGGAGAAATGAATGAGGAAAATAAAAGTTGCTGCAGTTGTATTTCTTTGCATTGGTATTCTTTGGGCGGGTGACAGTGAAAACCCCAAAGCAGTTCTGAGTCTGGATCAGAACTTTTCTTTGCCTGCAGGTCAATCAAAGTCGATTGATGTCAAGGTCAATGTGCCAAGTGGATACGGAATCGTTGTGGGGCATTCAGGAAAGAGTCTGAATATGATCGCGAATTTTGGCCAGACCGCGAATAATGGACTGTATTTCAGTATAGAAAAAATGCCCAATGGGACCAAGAAGGGTAATAATTTACTTGCGACCGGCAATCCTGTTTTCAAAGTCCGTCTTTCCGAATTGAAGGGAGCAAAATCGGGTGCCTCGCTGCAGTCGGAGATAGTGTTTAATTATCAGTTATGTCCTCTCTCTGCAGGCAGATGTCTGTCGCCTGACGGGATATCGAAGTCAGTAAGTGTAAATATCTCGGGTGACCGGCAGATCAGACTGGCCGCGTCGAAAAGTAAATCTGTTTCTGCAATCAAATGGGCTCCCACATATGACAATGCTCTGAAGGCAGCAAAATCATCCGGTCAGAATATCTATGTGATTGTAACAGCTCCGGCTTGGTGCGGTGCATGTCAGATGATGGAAAGAGAAACTTTTGAGAAGGCCAACGTTCAAAAAGTATTGAATACAGATTTTGTATCACTGCAGGTGCTGGACACAAGTCCGGATATTGATAAATTCAATATTGAAGGATTTCCTACTTCGTTTGTGCTGGATTCTAAGGGGAATGAACTGTCTCAGCAGGTCGGCGGCATTGATGCTTCACAGTTCTTAAGTTTTCTTTCCAATTTCAGAAAAGCAAAGAATGGTGATGACGATGACAGTGATGATCCTGATCCGACACCGAATAAAGATGTGACAAAAAAAATTACCTGGGAGGTCCGCAAGAAGACTACACATTCAGGCGGAGCTGACTGGTCGGGTTTTTTAGGAACAATGTCCGGAACCAAGGAAGAATGCAAGCAGGTATGTGCAGAAAATGACGAATGTCATGCTTTCTTTATTGTGAAGAGAGGGCAGCTGGATATTCCTCCGAAGGGACCGAATAAATACTGGAAACATTTCAGACCGGGTGAATGCGTATTCCTGAATGGAAGACCGTCTTCTGCAGATGTGAAACAGTCGGATATGTACTATAAAAAAGTAAACGGTAAAAAAGCATATTCTATAGGAGACTGATCTCTCCTGCATTTTGGTTTAAGGAGCAGTCTTCATTATACACTGTGACTGCTCCTGTTTTTACTAGTCCATCGCAAGCTGGAAAGCTGCGAGATTTCTCCCAGTTATCTGCAGTCATACATTTCATTTTAAGCAATATGAAAAAAAACCTATATTCGGAGTTATTGAATGCTGATTTAGATTCAGGTCAGGCCGCGGTCTTTCGATAAAATAGAGTACAATCCATATTTGTATAATAAGCTGTTATGAATCTCTCACGACCTATTTTCTCTCTGTGCGATTTTCCTAATATGAATTGGATATAGTATAATGAACAACGTTCCTTTTGTTTTTGATTTCAAAATGCTGAAACTTTTACTTGTTTTTCAGGCTGAGTTTTTTATTGTGAGCAGTATATGCAGAATACAGCTCAGAAATTTCTATCTTCCATAGTATGGCGTTATGACCACCTTCTTCTTCTGGATCAGAGGAAAATCCCTAAGGAAAAAGCCTATCTGAAGATGACTACACTTGAAGAAGTAGTGGATTGCATCCGACTGATGGTCGTGAGAGGTGCCCCCGCGATTGCATTGTCAGGAATGTTCGGGTTGACTCTGTTCTTTCGAAAGAGCAAGGAAAAGCCATCCTATTCTGAGTTCCAGGCGAAATGTTCTTTTCTGCTCGATTCTAGACCTACGGCCGTCAATTTGAAACTGGCATTGGACAGGCTGAATAAGGAGATCAATGAATCCGTCTTCAGCTCGCTTTCGCTTACAGAACTGACGGACAGAATTGAGGCATTGGCTAATCTGATGTTCAAGGAAGATTACGATACAAATAGAAAAATCTCAGAGAATGGAGCTGATCTTTTTGGAGAGCCTGGAGAAATCAATATTCTGACTCACTGCAATACTGGTGCGATTGCAACTGCAGGCATTGGTACTGCTCTTGGTGTTGTCAGGGCTCTGAGGGACAGAGGATTTAAGGTGACAGTTTACGCAGATGAAACAAGACCGTACCTTCAGGGTTCCAGACTGACTTCATGGGAGATGATGGAGGAGGGCATTGACTGTTTTATCATTGCAGACTCAATGGCAGCCTGGCTGATGAAGGACAGGAGAATAGATGCTGTCATTGTAGGAGCAGACAGGATAGCAGCAAACGGAGATACTGCAAATAAAATTGGAACGTACGGCCTCTCAATACTCGCCAAATCTCATAATGTTCCATTTTACGTATGTGCAAGTGAGACCAGTTTTGATTTCAGTCTAAATGACGGTTCCGGAATTGTGATTGAAATGAGAAACGAGGATGAACTCACTCAGTATTCATTTCTAAAAGACAGTGAGGGACGAAACTTAGTGGATAAGGGAGTGTTTTCTCCAAAAAACGCCAGGGCACTCAATCCCGGTTTTGATGTGACTCCTTCAGGAAATATCAATGGCATCATTACAGAGAAGGGAATTATTTCTCCGGTAAACAGAGAAAATGCATCAAAGGTGATTCTGTCTGGAAAATAGAGTACGATATATATTGTCAGTATATTTTATCGGTGTCAGCATTTTACTGTCAGATTCGGAAATGCATCTCGAATAAACTCTGATTATTTTACGAGGATTAAATGCAGGTTGATTTATCATTTTGCCTCTCAATTTGATCTAAGCTTGCAGTGGAAGAGCTGTACTTAGTTAGATCTGAGCTTCGCAGGAATTTTATCACAAGATTGTGCATTTTGGCATGAATTTTGCTTTGTAGATAAGGGGGATTCGTGCTAATGAAGGATATAGGTCAAGATTGGGAGCGGCTTCTGACAGATGGGAGAGTTCTTCCGTTTTTTAAGCCTGTGTTTTCCCTTGAGAGCAAATCCGTTGCCGGTTATGAATGTCTGGGAAGGCTGGATTTGGACGGAAAGATGCTGAGTTTGGGAAATTTTTTTCAGGCAAAGACATTGCACCGGAAGGGAGTTAAACTGAAGGACTCCGAGGCTAAAAAATGGAAGATGGAAATTGATTCGAGTGTAAGGGACAGTGCCATTGAAAAATTTGCATTATGGAATGATTCTTCATTAAAACTTTTTATAAACAGCTCACCTGCATTTCTTGCTGAAGAACTGAGCAATGTGCAGGATAATACATCCGAATTTATGAAACTCACGGATGCTTTTGGAGTTGATCCTCAGAACATTGTCATTGAAATCACCGAGGATGCAGTAGAACAGAGTCTCGATGATTTTAAACCTTTGATCAATTTGTACAAAAGGAAAGGATATTTTATTGCAATTGATGATCTTGGTAAAAATTCCTCCAATCTGGACAGGATTGCTCTTTTCCGACCAGACATAGTAAAAGTAGATATGCATATGCTTCAGAGAGCACTTGAGGATCAGTCTTATCAGGAAATACTGCATTCTCTGGCAAGACTTACGCAGAATTTGGGAATATCTCTTCTGTATGAGGGAGTGGAAAATTCAGCGGAACTTCTGATGGCTATGGGGCACGGTTCGAGATATCTTCAGGGATATTTTTTTTCTGAGCC
>JBPOJG010000524.1:0-4079 GCA_052033835.1 Spirochaetota bacterium | reverse complement strand
ACGGCACTTGGAGTTCTTCTCCCTTCGCCCGGGGTTTAAACCCCGGATAACTAGAGGGTTTTCTGCAGGCGCAGTGAAGGAATCTAAAAAGTAAAAAAACTCTCAGAGTGCCGTCCCGATTTTTATTTGGGGTTAAAAAATAAGTTTGATTTCATACGAGAATTCCGATAATCGGTAAAGTAAGACATTAACTGAAGGTAGCCTCATTTATGAAACAACTGATTTTCTTATGTATTTTAAGCTTGCTCACTGCGGGACAGATTTCTGCAGAAAGGATTATTGCCACAGGAGCACCGAGCATTATCAGCGAATTTACTAAGGTGGAGGAACTGACTAAAAATAAAGGAATCACTGAGGAATTTCGCAAAAAGACTCTGGAAAAAAATCTGTTGAATGCTGTAAAAGGTACTTTATTGAAGAAATTTCCTGATTATCAGAAAAAGACAGAAGATCTCAAAGATATGAGTTCAATTGCATTTGAACAGCAGAAAGGGACATTCAACTACTATGTGAAATACGTTACTAAGAAAACAGAAAAGGATAAGGACGGAAAAGAATCAGCACCTTATATTTTTTACCTGTTCTACAATTTCGCAGTAGATCCTGAAACCTATATTCAGCTTCCGGTAGACGACAGAATTTATATCAGCACTCCTGAACTCGAAGCACTTGGGAATACTTCTTCCGCCAAAACAACGACAGCACCGTCCACTTCCAAACCAGCTGATCCAATCATGGAAGGAAAAAAAGCAAATCCTTAATTTTCTCCAAAAGTCTCTTCCTCTGTTTAAAGAAATTGGGGAAGAGGTCAAATCAATCTATCATTCCGAATACAAAGTCACTTGGAAAAAGAAAGATGATCCGCTCACTGAGGCGGATCTTTTTGTACATACTGAAGTAAAAAATTTTCTTAAAAAGCTGTATCCTGATATTCCTCTACTTTCAGAAGAAGAGGATTCGAGCATCGACTTTTCAAAGGCCGATACTTTTTTTTCCCTTGATCCGATTGACGGAACTAGAGAGTTCGTAAACAAAAATCCTGAATTCGCAGTCAGTCTCGGACTTGTCAAAAAAGGGTGTGCAATTCAAGGTATTATATATAATCCAATCACTGATGAATTTATTTATGGAATGATCGGAGAGGGAATCGGTTTCGTCCAGCTGAATGCAGGGACATCTTCTCTTCCATTCCGAAAGAATGTATTGGAAAGAAAATATCGACCGGATGATATTCTTGTTTCCCGATCCGAAGAGAGAGAAGGGTTATTTTCTGATTCTTTCTGGAAAGGAAAAGGAAATATTGTTCCGAAAGGATCCATCGCTTACAAGCTTGCTTTAACAGCGATAGGAAAATTTGATATTTGCATTTCATTGAAACCGAAAAATATCTGGGATATCTGTGCAGGTACCGCAATTATAAATGCGTCCGGCGGATTTTCTGCAGAGCTGAAAACATTCCGAGAAATTAATTATTATTATCCGGGAGTGACGACGCCTGGAATTCTTGCCGGCAATACTTATGCAGTAATGGAATTTATCCGCAGTTACAGAAAGGAACTTTCGGACAGAAGGAAAGACGGTTGGTAATCAGAACTGAACATTCAGAATTGGAGCTCGATCTTGAGAACGGGGGCAGAGTCCAGAATCTTGAACTGAGTTCTTCGAAGGGAAAAAAAAGAAAAGTCATATGGGCGGACAGCTCTCTCGATTTTTTTTATTCCGGATCATTTTTGATGTTTCCCTGGGTAAACAGACTTGAATCGGATGATTTTTTTTTGAATGATAACAGGATCAAAATTCAACCTGTATTAAGAGACAATGAGGGTCACCCGATTCACGGTCTGTATTTTCAGAAAGAAAGACAGATTGTTTCCCGAAAGAAAAGTGGTGACAGTTCAGAGGCTGTCATTGAACCCAAATTCATCGAAACTTCTTTCCCATCTTTTCGAGAAAAGTTTCACCTGGAAGCAGACAGGCTCACTGTCGATTTGGAAGTCTATAATACAGGTGAAAAGGAATTATTTTTTTCGGCTGGGTATCACCCTTATATCGGTCTGTACGGCTGTTCTATAGACAGCCTGGAAATTATCTCCAACTGTACTGATTCAGTTGTTTTAGGAGAGAATCTTCTGCCTGAGAGTCCGATAAGGAAATTGCCAATTTCGAGTATTATTCAATCCGGAAAAATCGGGGCACTGGAATTAGACCATTGTTTTACTGGAAATTCTTCTGGACTTTTTTTTGGAATTCTGGACAGGGAAACGGATGAAAAGGTCATTCTCGAAATTCACAGATCTTTCAACCCGAGTGTCTTTTTTCAAGTCTTTACGCCTCCCCATCGAAAATCAATTGCGATTGAACCTATGAGCAGTCTCGGAAATGCATTTTCCCAAAAAAACGGAACTCATTCTTCAATAAAAAAGAACGAAGTCAAAGTTTTCTCCTTCTCTGTCCGATTAGAATAGATATGTATCTGGAACCGTTCAAGAATATAGATTTTATGCTTTCGGAAGAAGCAAGACCATTGAGAATACTCTCTGAATATTCCTATCCTCTTTCTGTTTTGAAAAAACAGGATATAAAGAGCGCAATCGTTTTTTTTGGTTCGGCACGCATCCATTTGGAATCAGAGGAGCAGCCTCCTCATTTGAAGCAGTACTATGAAGATACTGTTCAAATTTCAAAAAAACTGACTGAATGGGCACTTACAAAATGCAAGAATCCATCTAGACAGGATAAGTTTGTCATCTGTACCGGAGGCGGACCCGGAATAATGGAAGCCGGCAACAAGGGTGCGAGACTTGCCGGGGGAAGGAGCATTGCTCTCAATATCAAACTTCCTCACGAGCAGGCCGCCAATCCTTACGTTGATCCGAACCTTACATTTACTTTTCATTATTTTTTCATGCGAAAACTCTGGTTTATGCAGCTCGCGGAAGCTGTCGTTGTGATGCCGGGCGGATTCGGAACAATAGATGAGCTTTTTGAGGTTCTTACACTGATTCAGACTTCAAAAGCGGCCAAAATTCCCATAATTCTGTATGGAAAAGATTTCTGGAATGACCTGATCAATTTTGAAAAACTGGCTGATTACAAGCTGATAGAGAGATCTGATCTGAATCTCATTTATAAGACAGACAGTGTGGATGAGGCAGTAGAATTTATAGTTACTTATTTGGAATCCGATATGTTTCAGTAATTAAAAGAATTGACTTGGCTGAAGTTTTCTGACATTCTGGTCTTCGGTCAAGGTAAAATGAAATTTTTTTCTAAAATCCCAAGCATCAGATGTTTTCTATGGTTCCCGGTTTTATGCATATTTTTTTTCCCTTCAATAAATCGGGCGGATGATTCTGCCAAGCCATCCAGGTTTTCAATCAAAAAATTATCCCCTTCCGGGATGCCGTACAATGACAAAGGCAGATTTAAATCTCCATTTGCCAATCCTGCGTATGGAGCCCCCTGCAATATCAAGGTCGGATTTATGCTGAAGAGCGTTTCAGGTTTTTCCACTAAAGAGGGAAAGTTTGAAGCAGACTTTTATGTATCCTATACAAGTGATAAACCTATGCCTGGGGAAATTAAGCCGCATTTTACAAACGGTATGGTTCAGGACGACGATCACGTTGAAAGGATAGCCGATGAACCCACATTCAAGCTCTGGAAATTTCATGCTCTTTTTTATACTCAGGCAGATCTGAGAGCATATCCGTTTGATACACAGGAGCTCGAAATCGGGATGGAGGAAGTGGACGTCGGAATTGACCAGATCAATTTTATTGCGGATCAGGATCATATTCGGCTGGATTCGGATTTTGTGATGCCTGGCTGGGAAGTATCCCACATTGAATCGAGAGTACTGACTCACTATTATCCGGACAGATTTGAATTTGATGATCTGTATTATCCCAGATTCATATTTCGTCTGGGAATTAAAAGATTTGCCAACTCAGCGCTGTTTACTGTATTTCTTCCTGCATTTGTGATTGTTCTTGTATCTCTTTCCGGAATCTGGCTTTCCGGCAAGGAAGTGGAAACCAGGATAAATTCAAGTGCTCCTATGCTTGCCGCGGCAGTAC
>JBPOJG010000036.1:0-13081 GCA_052033835.1 Spirochaetota bacterium | reverse complement strand
CAGGGTGCCGATCATCTCGGTGCCGAAGATCTGCGCCAGGCTGTTCATGCAGCTGTTGATGATGATGTTAGTCAAAGAAATCCGCTTTGGCCAAACGAGTTGCATATTTAGAGAAAAAGCTCGGGATCAGAAAAAAAGACAGCGGAAATCTTTCTAAGAGAATTTACAGACTCGAAAAAATTCTAGTCAAACGCAAAAAGAAAGGATGAGTGAAGTACAGGAAAACCTTTCTAGAATAAGGGCAGAACTTCAGATTCTGCCTTACCCTCCCAAGCTGATCGCTGTTTCCAAAAAGAAACCTCTGAACGCAGTAAAGGACGCACTGCTTGCCGGACAGAAAATCTTCGGAGAAAATCAGATCAAGGAAGCAATTGAAAAATTCTCATCTCTGTATGAATCAGGAACAGAATTTGAACTGCACCATTTGGGAAAAGTCCAGTCAGGAACATTGAAAAAACTCTTTGGCTTTTTCCATTTTACACATGGTGTATGCTCAGAATCGAGCCTTAAGGAACTTTCAAGACAGTCTGAAAAATCTAAAAAAAGTCTCTCCTTTTTTCTTGAAGCAAACCTTTTGGACGAACAGAGCAAGCAGGGTCTGAACAGAATGGAACTGCTGAATATCCTGAATAAAATCAGAAGTTATGAAACAGATTATCTGAAATTTGCAGGGTTAATGACTATGGGACCTGCAGACGAAAATCCGACAGAGACAAAAAGAGCGTTCTCAGAGCTCAGGAAAATCAGAGACGAGTTCTGCCCAAATTCTGCCCTTTCGATGGGAATGTCAGGTGACTACAAGATTGCCATTGAAGAGAAGACAGATTATATTCGAATTGGAACCTCTATCTTTGGAAACAGAATTCAGTCAGACTCAGGATATGAAACTCCATAGACTTTTAATCAACGGGAAATGGGCAGACACTGCCGAAAAAATCGACGTAATCAATCCTTCATCTCTCGAAAAAATTGCAGATACTGCAATTGCAGATACAAACCTGATCGATAAGTGCATTGAATTTTCTATTTCCGCATTTTCTCATACACGGAAAAGCTCCCGATTTATCAGAAGCAGAATTCTAAAGACGATGGCAGACGGAATAATGAAAAGACAGGATGAGCTGGTGCAGTGCATTTCAGATGAAGCAGGCAAACCCTACTCACTCGCACTTGCAGAAACAGAAAGAGCTTTTCAGACATTTCTCTGGGCATCGGAAGAAATCAAAAGATTCGGAACGGAGACCTTTCCGATGGATATTGATTCTTATGGGAGAAACTTCTATGATGGGAAAATTCTGAAAGTTCCGTTCGGTATCGTTCTTGCAATCTCCCCTTTCAATTTTCCATTAAACCTAGTCGCTCACAAGCTTGCACCTGCAATTGCTTGCGGAGCCTCTGTCATTTTAAAACCTGCACCCTCCGCACCCGGAGCTGCTGTAATTTTGGGTGAACTTTTTCTGGATGCGGTACAAAAGAATGGAGAGGAGTATTTTCCTGAATCGGCACTGCAGATCATTCACTGCTCAAATGATGCTGCTGAAAAATTGGCAGCTGATGAAAGGATTTCTGTCTTAAGCTTTACCGGAAGTGACAGAGTGGGATGGCATCTGAACAGAATCGCAGGAAAAAAGAAAGTCCTTCTGGAACTGGGCGGAACCGCTGCCGCTGCAATATTCAGGGATGCCGATATCGACTATGCAGTGGAAAGGTGCATTTTCGGCGGATTTGCCTACAGTGGGCAGGTATGCATTTCCATTCAGAAAATTCTTGTCAATGAATCAATATATGATGAATTCAAAAAGAAATTTATAGAGAAAGCGACGGCTCTTAAATTCTGGAAGGAAGGAGAAAAGGATGGAATTCTGGGACCTTTGATCAGTAAAAACTCTCTGGAACGAATTTTGTCTTGGATTCAGGAAGCAGTTGACCTTGGTGCTGAACTGCTCACTGAGGTTCAGTCAGAAGGAAACTCTCTTTCCCCCGTTATCATTGAGAATGTCCCGAAAAACTGCAGACTCGAGACTGAAGAAATCTTTGGTCCTGTAGTTATTTTAGAAAGATTCACTGATGAGAAAGATGCAGTTCAAAAAATGAACAGTTCAAAGTACGGACTTCAGAATGCAGTATTTACCGAAGACAGAAAGACTGTCCGATTCTGCACTGATGAGATTCATTCCGGCTCAGTTCTGATCAATGAAATTCCCACTTACAGAGCAGACCATATGCCGTATGGCGGGATCAAAGATTCAGGAACAGGAAAAGAGGGAATAAAATATGCCATGAATGAATTCACTTTTGAAAAACTGATTCTTGAAAAAAAACCGAATCTTTCTTAAGCCCGAAATTGAAGAATCAATTTGACAGAAACTACTGAAATATTTTTAATCACACTGACTGTATGACCGGAAAAAAAGGATATTTTATTTCAATTGGGGGAGGGGAAAATCAGCTGCCTCTCATTCGGGCGGTCAAAAATGCAGGACACAGACTGATCATTGCAGATCGAAATCCTAAAGCTCCAGGATTCAAAGAGGCAGATCTGAAAATTTTGGAATCTGTCACAGAATACAGAAAAATCTATAATTATATTTTAAAGACACTTCTGGATGCTCCAATAGTCGGCATCGGATGCCGGTCTTTCGGCAGGGCTGCGGTATCAGCTGCATACCTGTCTGACAAACTTAGGCTCCTCGGAAACAGCGTAAATTCAGTAAAATTCTTTCAGAACAAGTTTCAATATAAGAAACATCTGGAAATGAACGGTATTCCTATCCCTGCACAGTACAGCCTTCAGGAATTAAAAAAGGGAAATATCAATTTTCCGGCAGTTATTAAACCTCCTCAGGGAGAGGCAAAGAAGGGAATAAGACTCTGTAAGACAAAAAAGGAACTCGAAGCCGTGCTTACCGAAAATTCGGGGGAAGTTTACGGAGAAACATTTATAGAAGGAAAAGAATATACAGTTCTCGGATTTGTCTGGAAAGGTGAATTTATTCTGGTATCTGTTTCTGACAAGATTACGGATACTAAACCTCCCTTTATTGAACTTGTTCATAAAATTCCGGTCAGTGATACGAGATTTATCGGTGAATTTGTATTTTTGTGTCAGAGAATAGCACAGCTCGCCGGTCTGCAGACTGGCCCGTTTACTGCCGAATTTAAGGTAAATTCCAGATCGGAAGTTTTTCTGATCGAAGCGGTGCCGGAGATCGGGGGTGAGTTTTTAGCAGATCATCTGATCCCCGCAATGCTCAAGTATGACTATTTTAAAAACTATGTATCACTTATGATTGGAAAAAAACCGGAAAAACCCGCTCAGAATTATGGAACAAACGAATCGGGATATATCAGATTCTACGGACCTACTAAGGAAAAAGCTTTTTACCTAGGTTCAACCGTTTCTTCAAATGAAAAGATTTTTATGGAAAAAGAGTTAAAAAAGACCGGTGATCTGCTTTACCCGTCGTCTGGAAATTCCTGCAGATTTTTTGCATTGGGCTTTAAGGATTCCGATTATAAGCTGCAGAACATCTCTCTTGACCGAGACAATTATCTGGAGTCAAAATTTGACAGCTGAATCTACAAAAGAAATATGGAATGAACATTATACAAGGCAGAAATCAACACTGCTCTATCCGGATGAAAACCTTGTCAGAATACTCTCAAAAGCAGGAAAGACCGGAAAAGCGCTTGATTTCGGTGCCGGTTCCGGCAGACATACTGTTCTTCTGAGGCAGTTCGGATTTGATGCTTACGCCTGCGACTATACCGAAAATGCAGTCGCTAAAATCAGAAATGCAGCACCTGATGCAAAGGTTGACATCGTTACTGATCCCCCCTACCCTTACGGAACTGACGAGTTTGACGTACTTGTGAGCTGGGGAGTTCTTCATTATAATTCACTTAATAAATCAAGAGAAATCATTAAGGAATATTTGAGAATCCTGAAGCCCGGAGGACTTCTTGCAGGGACAGTCAGATCGGACAGGGACAGTTTTCTCGAAGTGAACGGAAACACCGCTGAAACTGCTGACATCAAAGGGGCTTTTGTAAAACTGTATTCCCTTGATGAAGTGACTGATCTGCTTCAGGATTTTAAAAAACTGGAGATGGGTTATATGGAAAGAAGTCCGGTCGGAGATATCGGCAAAAGGATCTGTCATTGGATATTCAAAGCAGAGAAATAAAACTGGAATGCCCTGCTGACGGAATGTCCGAGTGGCATTTTCTTTATCTCTCGGAATTCAAAAATTACAGTCTTCCGATTTACAGATGCGAAAAATGCGGAATGCAGACGATATTTCCTAAAAATGCAGATTATGAAAAAATGTATTCTGAAGACTACTATTCTGATAATAATAAGACAGATTATAATTATAAAGATGAAAGACTGACTGAAAAGTTTGATTCTTACGTCTGGGATGCAAGAATCAGAAATATTCAGAAATATGTGAAGACAGGCAATTTTCTCGATATCGGCTCTTCGTTCGGAGGTTTTCTGAAAAGAGCGCAGAGGGCGGGGTTCACAGTGCAGGGTGTTGAGATTTCTCCCTACTCCTCCGAATATGCCGAAAAGAGCGGAATTCCTACAGTCAATTCAAATTTCCTGAATGCCGATCTGCCGAAAGATCATTACAATGTAATTACGATGGTGGAAGTCATCGAACATTTGGACAGTCCGACTGACGTCTTCAAAAAACTTTACAGCATAATGCAGAAAGACGGACTTCTTCTTATTCAGACTGCCGACTTTGAAGGGAAGCAGGCGGCGGATGCGGGAAAAAATTACCATTATTATCTTCCGGGACATTTGTACTATTATTCCAAGTCAAATCTTACAGCAGCCTTGAAAAAAGCCGGATTCAAAAAATTCATTCTTTACCAGGGAGTTGACTTTCCGCTCCGTGCCAAACTTCTGAAATCAAGAGGATATTTCAAATCATTCCTCGATTATAAAAAATGGTTCACCATTTCCTGGTATCACATAAAAAGCAGAATCCTGAAAGGAAGTACATCGAGTATGGTTCTGTATGCGTTTAAGTAGGGATGAATCAACTGAATCAGGAAAATTTGGTCACAGTCAGAACTGAGATTATTATTAATCAAGGGTCGGTAAAACTCGAAAAATTTCCGAAAAGACCTTTTATCGCAAATAAACTACAAGAATCGTCTAGAAACTAAATATCTTCATAAAAAATGAATTTTTTCAAATTTATAATAAATAAGCATTTCACAGATATCCTGCATTAAAAAAGAGCATTCCGAAAACCATTTGATTAAAAAAAAAGCAATATGCGCAAATTTAAACCTTTTAAAAACGAAAACCACGAAAAAAAGTGGAACAAAAGGATCATTTCAAAACGTTTTTGGGAAAAAAAACATTTATCTCCAGAAGCATTTAAAAGAAATGGATAAAAAATCCCTTTTGCAGACTCGGGAGGTAAGACAATGGAAAACTTTGAACTTGAATTTTTGGAGCCCCAGGCACAGGGCTTGTACGACCCTGCGTTAGATAAAGATTCCTGCGGTGTCAGTTTCATCGCAAACATAAAGGGCAAGAAATCCCGAGACATCATAGAAAAAGGCATTCGTCTTATGTGCAATTTAGAGCACAGAGGGGCAGAAGGTGCAGACCCTAAAACAGGGGACGGTGCAGGGATTATGATTCAAATTCCTGATGCATTTTTCAGAAAGAATGTAAGTTTCACTCTGCCGAATGAAGGCGATTATGCTGTCGGCGTGCTGTTTCTGCCAAGAAGCGAAGAACTTAGAGAATCTATTGAAAATATCATTGAAAAGGTCATTGTAGATGAAGGCGAAATTTTCTTAGGGTTCAGAGAAGTTCCAGTCGTTCCTGAAGTGGCAGGACTTGTTGCCCAGAAAACAATTCCTCATTTCAAACAGTTTTTTGTTGCCAGAGGAAAGAATACTGACGATGGCGATGCATTCGAAAGAAAGCTCTTTTTAATGAGAAGGCTCATTGACAGACGTGTCCGTGCAGAGCACAAACTGGACAGAAGTCAGTATTATGTTCCTAGTTTTTCCTCCAGAACAATTGTATACAAAGGAATGCTTCTTGGGAATCAGGTAAAGCCATTCTATAAAGATCTTTACTCTCAGGATATGATCAGTGCATTCTGCCTGACTCATACAAGATTCTCCACAAACACTTTCCCTACCTGGGATCTTGCACATCCTTACAGACTGATTGCACACAACGGAGAAATCAACACTCTTCGCGGGAATATGAACTGGATGGCGGCAAGACAGGCTGTAATGGAATCCCCTCTTTTCGGAGAAGAACTGAAAAGAATGCTTCCAATTATTATGGAAGGACAGAGTGATACTGCGACATTTGATACTGTTCTTGAACTTCTTTGTATGGGTGGAAGATCTCTTCCTCATGCAGTAATGATGATGATTCCGGAAGCTTGGTCGAAAAATAAGGATATGGATCCGGACAGAAGAGCATTTTATGAATATCATGCCACAATTATGGAACCTTGGGACGGACCGGCAGCGATAGCGTTTTCTGACGGAAGGTACATTGGTGCAACTCTGGACAGAAACGGTCTTCGTCCTGCAAGATATGCGATTACTTCGGATGACGAAATTCATTTCGGCTCAGAAACTGGAATGCTGAATCTGGATCCCGAAAAAATTGTAAAACTAGACCGCTTAAGGCCGGGGAGAATGCTCCTGATCGATCTGATGAAAGGTCAGATTGTAGACGATGAAGAAATTAAAAAACAGATCAGTACACAGAAGCCTTACAGACTTTGGGTTGAGGAAAAAATAGTCAGACTCAATCAGCTGCCTGATCCGGTTGAAGTCAGACATCAGAATCATGAGACGGTCCTCGAAAGAATGAGAGCATTCGGTTATACTACTGAAGATGTTTTCACTGTGATGAAACCTATGGCGGCGAACGGTGAAGAACCGATTGGCTCAATGGGTGAAGATGTGAGTCTTCCCGTTCTCTCTGACAAGCCTCAGGCTCTCTTCAGATATTTCAAGCAGAACTTTGCTCAGGTGACAAATCCTCCAGTAGACCCTATTCGCGAAGAACTGGTAATGGAACTGACTACTTACATAGGTCCTGAAGGAAATCTTCTTTCCGAAACTCCGGAACATGCCCACAGACTTGAGCTGGAGCATCCTGTTCTGACAAACGATGATTTTGAAAAAATCAAACAGATCAGCGAAGGTCATTTCAAGTCCATTACATTTCCGATTCTGTTCAATCCTGACGTAAAACATGATATGAGAAACTCTCTGGACAAAGTCTGCGATCTCGCAGCAGATGCAGTCAGAGCAGGATACAATTTAATTATAATAACAGACAGAGGAGTCAGCAAAGACAAGGCAGCAATTCCGAGTCTTCTTGCAGTTGCAGGACTTCACCATTATCTGATTAAATGCGGGCTCAGAACAAAGACAGGAATCCTGCTTGAATCCGGAGAACCTCGTGAGGTTGCACACTTTGCTCTTCTTTGCGGATACGGGGCAAATGCAGTCAATCCTTACCTTGCATTTGAAACACTTTCTGATCTGATCCGGGAAGGCCTTGCACCTGAAATTCAGGACTACAAGACCGCAAAGAAAAATTATATAAAATCTGTTGGAAAAGGTCTTTTCAAGATTTTCAGCAAGATGGGAATCTCCACTCTTCAGTCGTACTGCGGTGCTCAGATTTTTGAAGCGATCGGACTGGATTCGGAACTGGTTAATAATTATTTTACCGGAACTGCCACAAGAATTGAGGGATTAAGTCTCGAAATGCTCGAAGAGGAAACGGTCAGAAGACACAGACAGGCATATGACCCTACTTTCTATCCGGGAGGTCTTGAACCTGGAGGAATGCATTATTACAGAAAGAACGGTGATGCACACCTTTACAATCCTACAACAATTCACAAGCTGCAGACAGCCACAAGAGAGAATAATTACAAGATATATAAAGAGTATTCTTCATTGATCGATGACCAGAATGAAAGGATGATTACTCTCAGAAGCCTTTTCAAGTTTGATGAAAGAAAGAAAAATCCGATTCCTCTTGAAGAAGTGGAACCTGCCAAGGAAATTGTAAAAAGATTTCAGACAGGTGCGATGAGTTTCGGATCTATTTCCTGGGAAGCACACACTTCACTTGCAATTGCAATGAACAGACTGGGGGCAAAATCAAATACTGGTGAGGGCGGAGAAGACGAAATCCGTTATGAGACTCTTCCGAACGGAGACAGTATGAGATCCTCAATCAAGCAGGTGGCATCGGCTAGATTCGGGGTCACTGCAAATTATCTGGTAAATGCAGATGATCTGCAGATCAAGATGGCTCAAGGGGCAAAACCGGGAGAGGGAGGACAGTTGCCCGGCCACAAAGTAGACGACTATATCGGCAAACTGAGATTCAGTACTCCTGGAGTCACTTTGATATCTCCTCCTCCTCATCATGATATCTATTCCATCGAAGATCTCAAGCAGCTGATCTTTGATTTGAAGAATGTCAATCCACGTTCCAGAGTCAGTGTCAAACTGGTTTCGGAAGTCGGCGTAGGAACAGTTGCAGCAGGAGTTGCAAAAGCACATGCTGACCATATATTAATCGCAGGTCATGACGGAGGAACAGGTGCGAGTCCAATGTCTTCCATTCACAACGCGGGAACGCCATGGGAAATAGGTCTGGCTGAAACCCATCAGACCTTAGTCGCAAACGGTCTCAGAGACAGAGTCTACCTTGCAGTGGATGGAAAACTGATGACAGGGAAAGATGTAGTGATCGGTGCAATGTTAGGTGCTGAGGAATTCGGCTTTTCCACATCGGCTCTCGTCACCATTGGATGTATTATGATGAGAAAATGTCATCTGAATACATGTCCCGTAGGTGTGGCAACTCAGGATGAATTCCTTCGTTCTAAATTTATGGGAAAGCCGGAATATGTAGTGAATTTTATGATGTTCATTGCTGAGGAAGTCCGGGAATATATGGCAGCACTTGGATTCAGGAAGTTTGAAGAGATGGTCGGCCAAGTCGATAAAATCCGCTTTGACAGACCGCACAAACATTGGAAAGCAAGAGGATTGGACTTTTCAAAAGTTCTTCACAAGCCGAAACCTCATTTCCCGACTGATCTTTACAAGACCAAAGAACAGAAGCATAAACTTGAACAGCAGCTGGACAATGAACTGATCCGATATTCCAGAGCAGCAATTGACAGAGGCAAGCAGGTAAATCATGAAACAACAGTGACAAACCTGAACCGAAGTGTAGGCACAATGCTCTCCGGTGAAGTTTCCAGAAAATATGGAGAAAAAGGCCTTCCTGAAGATACAATCAATGTGACATTCAAAGGAAGTGCGGGACAGAGTTTTGGAGCCTTCGTAACATCCGGTATCACACTCAAGCTGATTGGGGATTCAAATGATTATGTGGGCAAAGGTCTCTGCGGCGGTAAACTGATCGTTAAAGTCAATCCTGGAGTCAAGTTTTCTCCTGAAGAAAATATCATTATAGGAAATACCTGTTTCTACGGTGCAACTAAAGGAACAGCATATATCAACGGTATCGCTGGAGAAAGATTCTCTGTCAGAAACTCGGGTGCTACGGTTGTCGTGGAAGGAATCGGAGATCACGGATGTGAGTATATGACTGGCGGCAGAGTCATCGTCCTCGGAAAAACAGGAAGGAATTTCGCTGCGGGTATGTCCGGCGGGATTGCTTATGTATGGGATCCAAAATCAATTTTCGAAAGAAACCTGAACAAAGAAATGGTTGAGTTGGAGAAACTGACTGATCCGGAAGAAATTGATTTTATTCTGCATCATATCTCCAAACAAAAGGAATATACAGATTCTAAAAGAGCATCTGAAATCCTCGCAGACTGGCAGAATCAGATTTCAAAATTCGTAAAGGTAATACCTACAGACTATAAAAAAGCAATGGCCAAAATGAAAGCTTCCAATGAATCGAAGAAAGGAGATCTAATCCATGGGTAAACCGACAGGCTTTAAAGAGTATCAGAGAGAATATCTTTCATCGGAACCGGCTGCGGTCAGAGTCAAAAATTATAAGGAATTTGAGAAACCTTTCGAAGAAGAGAAAGCAAAGATCCAGGCAGCAAGATGTATGGATTGCGGAATTCCCTTCTGTCATGGGGAAACTGGCTGTCCAGTAGACAATCTCATCCCTGAGTTCAATGATTTGGTTTACAAAGGACGCTGGAAAGAGGCAATAGAAAATCTTCATTCTACAAACAACTTTCCTGAATTTACGGGCAGGCTCTGTCCTGCTCCCTGTGAAGGAGCCTGTACTTTAGGTCTGATTGCACCTGCAGTTTCCATCAAAGGAATAGAAAGAACGATTATTGATCGGGCATTTGACTCAGGTCTTGTTCAGCCGATCATTGCAGGAAAAAAAACCGGTAAAAAAATTGCAGTTGTTGGATCAGGACCGGCAGGTCTTGCTGCGGCTCAGCAATTGGCAAGAGCCGGCCACGATGTGACTGTATTTGAAAAATCTGACAGAATCGGCGGTCTTTTGAGATATGGAATTCCTGATTTTAAGATGGAAAAATGGCTCATCGACAGAAGAGTTAAACAGATGGAACAGGAAGGTGTCACTTTCAAAACTTCTGTAAATGTCGGAAAGGACATTACGGCAAAAGAACTGGTTTCAAAATTTGATGCTGTTATTTTAGCAATGGGATCAGAGCATCCGAGAGATCTTTCGGTACCTGGAAGGGAATTGAAAGGAGTTCATTATGCAATGGAGTTTCTGACTTTGAACAACAAATCAGTAGCAGGTGACTCTGTGAATATTATCTCTGCGAAAGGAAAGAATGTAATTGTCATTGGAGGCGGTGATACAGGATCAGACTGTGTTGGGACTTCCAATAGACATGGTGCAAAATCGGTCACTCAGATCGAAATTTTCCCAGAGCCGCCGAAAAGCAGAGACAAAGACAATCCTTGGCCTCTATACCCTCGCATATTGAGAACATCATCCAGTCATGAAGAGGGAGTTCAGAGAAAATGGTCAGTAAATACTCTTGGTTTCAAAGGAAATGATAAGGGTGAGCTGACTGCCATCTTTGGTGAGCAGGTAGAATTCAAGGACGGAAAGATGAGTACTGTTCCAGGAAGCAGTTTTGAATGGCCGGCAGATTTGGTTTTTCTTGCAATGGGATTTGTTCATCCTGTAAAGGAAGGAATTATTTCTCAGTTATGCGACTTGGGAATGGAACTGGACAAGGCTGGAAATGTAAAAGCCAGCTTCGGAAGAAAAGAAGGATCCTTTGCAACTACACTTTCCGGAGTTTATGCCTGCGGAGATGTCAGAAGAGGTCAGTCACTTATTGTCTGGGCTATTTCTGAAGGGAGAAAATGTGCCGAACAGGTTCACAGATATCTTTTGTCAGAAAAAAAATAACAGGGGAATGATCAGGTTCAGCGATTGATAAAATTACTGATAATCTTGTTCATTTCTATAAATCCGTTACTGCCTGAAACCTCAGTTTTGAATGGAGTCAAACTGAGGTCTTTAGGTCTGTCTAAGACTCATATATCAGAGAGCAGTTTCCCTACTCTTTTTCATGATGAAATCATTCCGTTAGGTTTTTCAAAAAAAGGAGTCTTTGCCTACCTGTACAAGAGCCATGTTTATGACGGCGGCGGAATAAAATACAACTTCCATATACTGAACTTAATATATGACAGAGAGATATTCAGGCTCGACGGTGAAGCTTCAAATCCTCCTCTCAACCTGGAAAGTTATCTTTCCCTGAAAAAAAATATCATTCTGAAAGAACTTTCCAAACATGATATCCAGCTCCTCGGTGATACTGTGTCAGGAAATAAATTTCCATTCGATTACAAATATGATCATGTGGATATGGAAATCATTCCCGAAAGAAACAGATATTACAGTCTGTATGTAGATTCACTGAAACTCGGTCAGAAAAAACTGACTTCCGTTCAGTCTGAATTTTCAGTTCCGGAAAAGGGTTTTGCACTCGTGAGTCCGTTTGAAGACCGTGCCGTATTTGCAAGTCTAGTGATTCACAAACTTCATGCGGACGAGTATACCAAGAAGCTGCTTCTTTTCGGGGGACATTTCTCTAAATCCTTCGGAAAATACCCTGATATGAAAAATGAAATGTTCTGGGAAATTGAATTCTGCAGAGACTCCGAACTTCTGGAATGTACGCCTAATCCGGATTTTGGTCAGGAACAGTTCCTGAAGATCCGATCCAGAAAAAGACTGGATAAAAAGATCACTGCTGTTCTATTCAACAAAAAAGAGCCTCATATCAAGAAGACAGTTGAGTGCAGTTTTGCCAAGAAACAGAAAGTATTCTCAGTTCTGTTTCAAAAGACTCTCTTCCAAAAGAATGGCGACTGGACAGTCGAACTGTATGATGGAAAAGAAAAATTCCTTTCGAAAGAGTTCATAATTAGAAAAAAATAATCCTATGGAACTGATTTAATTTCATTCAGGATCTCATCCTTATCTTTATAGAACAGCGGCAGAACCGTATTTTCATATACAACAGTTCCATTCTCATCCACAAGAAATGTTGACCTTTTTACACCCAAAATTCCCAAAGCATCATAATCTTTGCATACGGAACCGGAAATATCACTCAGCAGCGGAAACCCAAGCTTGAACCTGGAAGCAAATTTTTTATGGGATGCTGTATCGTCCTTATTGATTCCGATAATCTGAATTCCCAGTTTTTGGAAATCTTCAAATCCGCTGCTGTATGAACAGAGCTGTTTAGTGCATACTGCAGTCTCATCACCTGGATAAAAGACGATCAGAACTTTTTTTCCGCTGAAATCAGAAAGAGAAACCTGGTTTCCATCTCCGTCAGGCAAAGTAAATACAGGGGCTTTTTTGTTCAAGAGACTCATTTGGATACTCTGCAAAATCTGCCCAGTTCATCAAGAAATATCTTTCAAGCTCTTACGCTTCTGATGAATTCGAAACTGATCCTGATGAAAACCATAGGTCCAAAATAATGGCGAATAAGCAATTTTACTAAAAACACCCCTTTCAAAGAAAGAAATCTGTTTTTAGCTT
>JBPOJG010000018.1:0-17843 GCA_052033835.1 Spirochaetota bacterium | reverse complement strand
GTCAGGTGGATATGACTGTGTTTTTTGAGGATCGGGTATATGTGTTTGAATTCAAGGTCATCGAGATGACAGAAGCAGGATCTGCCCTTCAGCAGATAAAAGATAAGCGTTATTATGAAAAATATCTGACGGACACCGTAGGGACGCACGGCCGTGCGTCCCTACAGTAAAACATTTATCTGATCGGTTTGGAATTTTCGAGAGACAATCGGAACATCACAAATTATGAATGGGAGAGAATATCATAATATAATGATTTATATATTATCACGCGGAGACGCGGTGAATGGAATAAGAAATATGTTCTCACCGGCAAAAATCAACCTCTATCTGAATATTTTGGGAAAAAGAACTGATGGATACCATGAACTCGATTCCATTTTTTTGAAACTGGATTTTGGGGATGATCTGGAGTTTTTGGAAAATGATTCGGCAGAGATCAGTCTGGAAACAAATTCTCTTTTGAATTCTCCACAGAGGGAGGATTTTGAACTCGTCTCAGAAAAGGGAGACTTCAGAAAAAATATACTCTTTAAAACCTTCGAGAAGGCAAGGTCTCTCAAAAAGATCGAAAAGGGCGTTCATATCCGACTGACCAAAAGAATTCCTACAGGCGGGGGGCTTGGCGGAGGCAGTTCCAATGCTGCGGCTCTTCTAAAGTATCTTTTTCCTGAGAAAATCCAGAATCCCGACCAGGAGTTCCTGCAGTTCGCCGGTTCGATCGGTGCAGATGTGCCTTTTTTTCTGTATGAGAAGAACTGTGTTGTCAGAGGGATCGGGGAGATCTGTGAACCGAGAGAGATTCATATCCCGAATGAAGGACTGCTCGCAGTTCCAAAATTTTCGATTCCTACAAAAGAATCGTTTCAGAGCTTGAAAAAAGATTTACTAAAAACCCCACCTTCAAAATCATGGAAAATACTGAATGAGGGTGATATTACTCAGTTAAATCAGGGTAATTTGACTTTTTTCAGAGAACAGTTTTTGAATGAATTTGAAAACTTTGCTTTTCAGATACATCCTGTGTTACAGGAACTGAAGCATTGTTTTTATGATTCAGGAGCAGTTTTCGCTTTGATGACAGGAACTGGAGCTTGTGTTTATTCCTTTTGGGAAAATCAGAAGCCCGACCTGAATCAGTTGCGTAATCAGTTTCCTGAGATTCAGTTTATTTCATTTCATGTACTGTAAATTGGGCTGTCGCCAAGTGGTAAGGCAGCGGTTTTTGGTACCGCCATTCCCTAGGTTCGAATCCTAGCAGCCCAGCCATTACTCAAACGGATAGGTTTCATGCAAAGCAATTCTCAAATCTGTGCTGTAGTTCTTGCTGCCGGAAAAGGCACCAGAATGAAGTCAGAACTTCCCAAAGTAGCAGCCTATCTTTCCGGAAAACCTCTGATCCGTCATGTAGTGGATAATTTAAGAGCGGCCGGTGTCCATGATATTGTCACAGTGGTCGGCTACAAAAAGGAAACAGTAATCTCCCTTTTAAGTGACTATGCCGGAATGCGTTTTTCAGAGCAGAAAGAGCAGTTGGGAACAGGACACGCTCTTTTGTGCACAGAAGACTATTTGAATAATTTTAAAGGTCAGATTTTGGTCTGCTGCGGGGATATGCCTTTGATCTCTGTAAAGACATTCAAGAATCTGATGCAGACTCATATTTCTCAGGGAAATGTGATGACTGTTCTATCTGCAGTGATGGAAAATCCGACTGGGTATGGTCGACTGATCAGAAACTCTAAGTCTGAACTTCAGTACATTGTAGAAGAGAAAGATGCAAATGCAGAGGAAAAGTCCGTCAAGGAAGTGAATACTGGAACTTATATTTTTAATTCATCTGCGGTCTACAAAGACTTGAAACTTGTAAAAAGCAATAATGCTCAGGGAGAATACTATCTGCCTGATTTAGTAAAAATATATAAGGATGCAAACGGCAAAGTAGGGGCTTTAAAACTCTCAAATGCAGTGGAAGCATCAGGAGTCAATTCTCCGGAAGACTTGGCAAATTTGGAGCAGATTCTCAGGTCAGGAAAGGTATAATATGAAAGATCTTGCAATTTTTTCAGGAAACTCAAACAGATCGCTCGCCGAAGATATCTGCAAAAATCTGCATATCGAGCTTGGAAAGGCATCCTGCAAAAGATTTTCCGATGGGGAAATTGCGGTCAAGATTGAAGAAAATGTTCGCGGAAGAGATGTATTTGTAGTTCAGTCTGTAAGCAATCCTGCAAATGATAATCTGATGGAACTCCTTCTGATGATAGATGCTCTCAGACGTGCATCTGCCAGAAGAATCACTGCAGTCATTCCGTACTACGGTTATGGAAGACAGGACAGAAAAGTGGAGCCTAGGGTTCCGATCAGTGCGAGAATGGTGGCCGATCTGATTCAGGTCACAGGCCCTAACCGAGTCCTGACTATGGATCTTCATGCAGACCAGATCCAAGGTTTTTTTCATATTCCAGTCGATCATCTGTTCTTCTCTCCGGTGATGCATGATTATCTCAGCAGTAAAAATCTTCAGGATCTGGTGGTTGTTTCTCCTGATTCCGGCGGTGCCGAAAGAGCAAGATTTTTAGGGAAAAAGCTGAATGCAAGTCTCGCAATTATAGACAAACGCCGTCCTCAGGCAAATGAATCTGTAGTTATGCATATTATCGGAGACATTCAAAACAAGAACTGTCTCATTTTAGATGATATGATGGACACGGCAGGTACAACCTGCAAGGCAGCGACTGCACTTCTTGCAAACGGAGCAAAATCTGTGATGTGCTGTGCGACTCACGGAGTTCTCTCCGGGAAAGCAATGGACAATTTAAACAGCATCAATTTTAAGGAAATTGTACTTTCCAATTCAATCAATATTCCTCCCGAAAAGAAGATAAATAATCTTACTGTTCTGTCAGTCGCCCCGCTTTTTGCGAAGGCAATTCAACGGATTCATAATGAAGAATCCATCAGTTCATTGTTTTTATAATTAAATACCAAAGGAAGCAGAGTATGAGCAATTTAGTGCTGAAAGTAGCCCCAAGAAATGAAACAGGAAAGAACGAGAACAATCGTCTGAGAGCCAAAGGCCTGATTCCTGTAAATATTATCGCAAACGGAAAAGCAGTATCCGGTTCTGTTTCTGAATCAGAAATGAATAAAATCCTGAGTTCAGGAATCCGTCCTGCAACTTTGATTAAACTGGAAATGGAGAACGGAGAATCTTCTGAAGTATTCGTAAAAGATATTCAAAGATTTCCAGCAACAAATCAGGTCAGACATATTGATTTCTACAAAGTAACTCCAGGAAGAAAGATCATCGCTAAGATTGGGATTATCACAACAGGTACTGCAAAGGGTTCAAAAGCCGGCGGACAGTTTGTGCATGTGATCCATGAGATTAAAGTGAAATCAGCTCCTGAAGATTTGAAAGATCTTCTGGTTCTGGATGTGACAAATCTTGAAATTGGGCACAGTATCAAGATCAGTGATCTTCCTACACCAAAGAGCTGGGAAATTCTGATGAATGGAAATCCAATTGTTACTTCTGTCAATAAGACAAAAGCTATTCTTGCTGCGGAAAGAAGTGAGAAGGTGACTGAAAAGGATGCTAAAGGCGGAAAAGGAAAAGCCGCTCCTGCAAAACCAGCGGCCGGTGCTGAAAAAGCTCCTGCAGCCAAAAAGAAGTAATTTTTTGATATAACGAAGGGGTCGATCCAAGTATGAAACTCATAGTTGGTCTGGGTAACCCTGGAGACAAACACAACAACAACAGGGCCAATATTGGGTTCAAGATTATTGATGTAATCGCGAACAATATTGGCATTGAAATTAAAACCAAAAAGAAAAAATCTCTGATTGGTCGGGGAGACTTTGAAGGTGATGAGGTTGTACTCCTGAAGCCTCAGACTTTCAGTGATCTTTCCGGCGAATCTGTTCTGTATATTGCTTCCTTCCTGAAAATCAAAGTAGATGACGTAGTAGTGATCCATGAAGATATGGATTTGAATCTGGGTCAGATTGTAGTGGAGCGCGGAAGTGATACTGAAAATCACAAAGGTGTTGCTTCCATTGTTGCTTCCCTTCGTTCTGCGAAATTCATACGGATACGAATCGGAATCAGAAACGGCAATATGAAAAAAGGAAAGGACTCTTTTTTAAGAGAAGATTTTCTTCCTCTCGAAAACCTCGAGCTGATTGATATTATCAATGATGCAGAAGCCGCAATCCGCTCCATCAGCATCGGTGATATTGACGAAGTCATCGAAAAATATAAACTGTAGATTTCGTAAAAATTACACAGTCCCAATTCAGAATATCCATTTGATTCCGGTATAAAGATCCATTATCCTCTGAAAAATAATTTCCTTTTTGAATTAGTACGACTTTGTCAAGTCGCACCAATCACGTCTGTACCCATTTATTTAACTCCGACGGCTAAAGCCGTCGGGGAAAGGGGAAACGCCTGGCCGGCGGGGCTCCAAGGGACTTTCGTCCCTTGGAAATCCCTAAAAATTGCATATTTACTATAAATAAGGAATATCCAAATCTATAGAACCTGACAAAGTCGCATTAGTAATACGATGACTGTTCAATATGGAGGATCATAAATCTATGGATGTAAAAGGAAGAACTTTTGTAGGGAACCCGGAAGGAGTCGAATTCATTCCGGACTGTGAAGGCTCCGGTGAGGCTGGGCAGATCATATTTAGAACCGACAATACTGTGGAACTCGTCTGGCCGGGAAGCGATGAGATAGATGACGGAACTTACACTCAGGACAAGAATCTGGTAAACATATACTCAAACGGCGACAGCAGAACCTACGAGTTTTCTCTCTCAAAGGACGGGCTTGAACTGACGTATGAGGAATATTCTGCTGTGTTCAGAGATGAAAAATATCCTTGGAAATGATCACCTAACGCAGGCAGAATATGGAATCAGGAAACTGTATTTAAATAAATATATTAGATAAAATCAGATAGAGAAAACTGAAGTCCTTCCACTGATCTTGAAGTGAACATTTCTTCTTTGGAGAGAATTTTAATTTCTGTATAGATCCCTTCTTTTGGAGAACGGTAGATTTCCATTTTATAATCGATCAGATTTATAATTAGAAATTCAGGAATATTCCCTTTGGCATATACCGAGGCTTTTTTTCTGTCAAAGTTCAGTGTGGTATTGGACACCTCAATTACGAGAAGTGCACTCTTCGGATGTTCCTTGGAGTAGTCACCTTCAGGCACGATCGCAATATCCGGTTCCGGTTCCGAGTTCTGAAGGGAAATTGGATTCTCAGAAAGGATTCTGTATTTTTCAGAGTGGGATTGAATCAGAAGGATTAAAATTTTTGAAACGGTATCAGAATGAATCGGATTTTTGGTTATTTTAGAGTATACGACTCCTTCTATCAGTTCAGATTTTTCCGGAATCAGACCCTGTTCATATATGGTGTGATACATTTCTACTGAGAACAGAACTTGAGGTGGAACAGATTTTTCGAGAACCGCAACCATAGGGAAAAGATATTTCAAAGATCGAATCAGTCAAGATAAATTTGCCGGGCAACGCAGTTCGGCAAACCTGAATGCGACGTTTCGAAACGTCGCTTTCAGAAAAACGGTTGCAGTTTCCGAATCAAGGTTATGATGATGCAGTCGGAGAAAACCAATGTGCAAGACGATAAAACAGAAAGTAAAATTCAACGCCTCTACTGAAACAGTATATGAACTTTTAGCGGATTCAAAAAAACATCAGGAAATGACAGGGGAAAATGCTGTCATCAGCAGTGAAGTTGGAGGAAGGTTTTCTGCATATAACGGTTATATTACAGGAATCAATGTCGACCTTCTGCCTGGAAAAAGAATTGTTCTGGCCTGGAGAGGAAAGGATTTTCCTGAAGGAATTTTTTCAATGGCTGCATTTACTCTTGTTCCTGCAGGCGGCAGAAAGACAGAACTAGTCCTTATTCATCGGGGAGTAACCAAAGCGCTGATTCCCTCCATTGAAAAGATGTGGCGGGAATCTTACTGGGAAAAGATAAAAATATATATTATCAAAGAAAATCTGCAACAGGTGAAACAATGAATCTTTGAGCGTTCCCCTCTGTTTTCTTTTGGCAGAAAAATCTTTCTTGGGGTTGTGTAAAAGCATAAAAAATGAGGTCACGCGGATACGCGGAGGTGCATTGATTCAATTTTTTACTGATTTTGAAATCGGCATTAGAGTTGTTGACAACTAATTTTTCAACAACTCTATTTATGCTGAGCTTTTACAGACTCCTAGACAGAGTTACTTACTCACCTTACGCACTTCGTGTGTAGGTGAGTTACTTATTCTTCTTCAGAATTTTGAATACCACCCGTCTGTTCTTTGCTCTGTTTTCAGGAGAGTCATTCGGAACCAAGGGTCTCATTTCACCGTATCCGGATACTTTGAACCTTTCTCTAGGGATGCTGTGCTTATCCTGAAGATATTCTGCAACAGACTTTGCGCGTGCAAGCGAAAGAGCCACATTGTCCTCATTTCGACCGATATTGTCTGTGTGTCCTTCGAGTGAAACAATGATTTCCTTGTTCGAGTTCATCATCTTGCCGAGCCTGTCCAGTTCTGCTTCTGATTCTTTCTTAATATCAGATTTGTTATAATCAAAGAACAGATTATTGATTACAAACTCCTGACCTTCTTCCACTCTGGGAAGTGTAAAATCTACAATGACTTCCTTGTATTCCTTATTGCTTTTTTCAATCTTGCTCAGGTCATAGTTTTTATGGACCGGCATATAATTTTCCTTCTGTGCAAAGAAGCCGTAGTTGTCGCCGTAAGGAAGCACTATGGAATAATTTCCCGTGTTCGGATCAGAGATTGTATTTCCTTTTCTGTCTTTGGTTGTCAGAGATTCATAAATGATTTCGGCACCGACAGGCTCTCCCTTGTCGTCAGTCACTTTTCCTTTCACAAGAATGACCGGATCAGGTTTTACTTCCTGAGGAAGGAATGTCATCAGAAGCTGACCCTGTCTGCTCATATAAGCCCAGTTTCCTGATGCAGGAATGGAAAAGAAATTTACTCCTTTCAGATTTTTGGAAATCTCTACAGGATCAGACCATTCAGTCCAGCTTTCACCCACACGCTGAGTGACATATACAGAAAGACCATTGTGACCATTGCTCGAAAAATACAGTGTTCTGTCGTCAGAAGCCAGAAATGGTGCCATTTCCTCTGCCTGTGTATTGATTGTACGTCCAAGATTGATTCCCAGAGGAAACATTCCTTTGTCATCCATAATCGAAACGTACAGATCCAATTTTCCGATCGAATCTTTGTGTTTTGCCGAATAAAGAAGAACTCTTCCGCTGCTTGCCAGAGATGAGCCTCCAAAAACCTGAAGCATATGGTTGTCTTCACTTCTGTACATATTGTAGAAATCAGGGAAATTGATGACTTCCGGGATTGACCATCCCTTGTTCTGTTTGAAACTTTTGTACAAAGGAACTCTGTTCTGAAGTTTTTCCAGATCTTTTTTGTATTGCTCTTTCAATACAGCGTATTTTGTTTCAAATTCTTTAGGAGTCTTGGAAGATTTCAGAAGCTCAGTCTTTTCATGATCCATCTTCTTTTTCAGATCCATATAAATTTCCTGATCTGAATAACTTCCGAATACAAAAAGTTCGTTTCCTCCGGGCATAGGGGAAATGACTGCTGAAGGTGCTTTATTGTTCAAGGGAGCATCCATCTGGATTCCCTTTTTCCAGAATCCGTACTGATCCAGCTCAGAGAACCAGATCTTCTGAGTGCTGTGACCATGCTGTTCCAAAAGTACTGTCCAGAATAAAACGCTTCCGTCTGCCGAGACTGTAGGATTAAATGCGGTCATTCCTTTGAATACATATCTTGGGATCGGTTTTACTGTCCATTTGGGCAGATTTGTTTCGGATGCAAACGGGGCGATTTCATATCGGACAGGAGTGCAGTTGATTCCTTCTATCTCACATAAAATCCGCACTTTTTTGCCGGTAATTTCGGTGAGTTCTCTTGCCAAATCAGAATGCTGGAGTGCAAATGTGTCGCCTTTTTCTGTTTCTAAATATTGACCTGAACCGATCAGAGTTCCTAATATTACCGCTTCTTTAGCTGAAGTGACAGACTGAATGAATAAAAAACTGATTGAAAAAAGTAAAAACTTCATAGTAAACCTTTCGGAAATTCAAAAAAAATCTTAATTTCCGATTTATCTTCGGATACAGCAAACAGAATTCCCGCTATTAGACATTTTTTGAAGCGGGAACTCTCTGAAAAGCAACTCTGTATCTTTACTTTCGAATTAAAATTCGGAAATTGACCGTTTTGGGTATGATTATTGCTTGAATTTAATGAAGAGGTATTTAGGGCGAGTGTCCAATTGAGAATTTATATCAATTATTCAACTTGACCTGTTTTTTCACCGTCAAATATATAGAATACAAGAGGTGCAAACCTATATGAGAAAAAGTTTTCAAATTTTTTTATTATCTTTCGGAATAATCTTTCAGGCATGTCATACATCCAAAAATTCGGAACTGCTCGAGTCTTTCTTTCATTTGGCCTATCTGAGCAAGAAAAGTACACTTTCAGGAAAGGCGACTAAAGGGCCGATCAAGAATGCTTTGGTGAAAATCGTTCCTTTGAGAACGAACGGTGAGTGCAAGTCCTCTGACAGGTCCATCGCTGAAAATCTCACCGACTCCTCCGGAAATTATTCTGTAGAATTTCAAAAAACTGGAAAACCGGTCTGTGTGTTTGTTGTCCCATACTCAGCAAATACAAAAATGTACGATGAAGCATCTAAGAAAGACATTACTTGGACTGACAGCAGCTTCTATTCTCTGACTGTGATGAAGGAACCGGATGCCTCCAAGAAAAAAATCAATATTACTCCTTTCAGCAGAATTGCTTCCGCAAGGATTACAGAACTTCTCAAAACGAATACAGATCCGAGCAAACTTGAGGCTCAGGTTGTAAGAGGGAATAAGGAAGCGACGATTCGATTTAATCTGAATAAGAAATATTCGGCCAAGTCGGTCAGAACGAAACTGAGTTCCGTAACGGGAAAATCTGTCACTATCTCCAAGTCTCGGAGAAATTTTCTGAAAAAGTTCCGGTCAGTGAGCGATAAGGATTATCCGGATATTAATGATATTGAGATGGATTTTGATAATCCAAGAGATCCGATTGCGCAGAATGCGAATGTGCTGCTTGCAGGCTTTTCTCAGCTTTCGAATAAGACAAAGAATGGGAAAGAAGTTACTGGTTCCGATGTAGAAGAGGTACTCAAGGCATACTCTGAGGATATGGCAGACGGGAAATTTGACGGGAAGGATTCCAGTGGAAAACAGATTTCCATATCGTCTGACAATGGAGGGAAACTGGAACTTTCAGACAAGTCTCTTTCAGGAACTCTTTTTAAAGCAATGATAGACTACGTATCTGCTGGAGGTGATATTGAGGGGGTTGATCTTGATGCAGCGACTTTGGATGAAGAATTTGATTTTTATGACGAAACAAATATCGATTCACAATATGATGACGTAAATGCTACTCTCACAATCGGCGGAACAGTTACGGGACTTACTGCCTCCGGCTTAAGTCTGGACTATTACGGTGAACTTTTGGATATCCCCGCAAATGCGACCTCATTTACATTTGCAGGACTTGTCGGACCGGACTATGATTATGATATATATATCTATTCTCAGCCTACGACCTCAGTGATCTGTTCCATTGCGAACAATGTCGGTATTGTAGGAACCACAAACGTTACAAACATAACTGTCACCTGTCAGCCTCCATTCTCATTTGTAGACGGAGGAGCTGCAACTGGACTGAATCAGAACGTAGGGGTTTTAGCAAATGACCCTAAAGGCGTAGAATTTGGAGGTCAGCTTTACCTCACTTGGGCGGAAAGTGGAACAACACAGATTAGGGTAAAGAAATTCGACGGTGTCTCTACTTGGTCCTTTGTGGATGGGGGAGCCGGTACCGGGATTAATGTCAATACAGGACAGTCTGCTGCCAATCCAATGCTTGCAGTTCACAATGGGACAGACCTGTACGCTGTATGGCAGGAATTCTCCGGCGGGTTTCAGACGATGATGTCGAAAAGGTACACTGGAGGATCTAGCTGGACAAGTGCAGGTGCATTTTCTTACAGTGGTTCTGTCAACTCGTACGGTGTATTTGTGCTTCCTTTTGAGACGGAACTGTATTCGATGTGGAGTGAAGTGAGCGGAGGGCTGTTCCAGATGCGGACGAAATACTATTCCGGAGGATCCTGGTCAAGTGCGGAAAGTGCTTTAGGTTTGAATTATGACAGTGCACAGAATGCAAACAATTCAGGAAACTCGATGCCTACCGGAGCGGAACATGATGCTAAGCTTTATACTGCGTGGACAGAGTTCGATGGAACTGCCCGTCAGCTCCACACTGCAGTCTATTCAGGTGATAAGTTGGCTCCTGACTGGTATTCAGTCGACAGTGTTTCACCCAGTTCGATTGGAGTCAATAAGGTTGCGACTGACAATGTGGACAATCCTTCTATGGCAAGTCATTTTGGTTCTCTGTATATGGCCTGGATTGAAACATCCGGCGGGGTAGGCAGAGTGCGTGTCAGTGTTTATAATGGAGACGATTATAATCCTGAATGGTATGATGTGGATACACCGGCAGGAATCAATAAGGATACTACAAAGACTGCCACAAAACCTTTTTTGATTGTTTTCAATGATCGTCTGTACCTTATCTTTGCAGAAAACAATGGGTCAGCTGTCTCGCAGATTCGGGTCGCATTGTACAATGATGATGATTACAATCCCGCCTGGCAGTTTGTGGATGGAAACACGGCCAATGGGATCAATAAAAATACAGGGCAAAATGGACTGTATCCTAGGGCAGCAGTAGCTGGCGGAAACCTCTATGTTTTTTGGTCAGAACCGAACAGTGGAATTAATCAGATCCGCTGTGCGAGGTTCAACGGGAACTGAAATGACTTTGTGAAAAAATAATTTCAAGCAGTAAAATGAGGCAAGGAATATGTCCATAACAGAAGAATCAGAGCTGATCGGAATGAAAAAAGTGAGTGATGCAGTCGCCTGCACTCTGAAGGCAATGAAAGATTTTGTTCAGCCGGGAATGACTGCCAAGGAGCTGGATGATTTCGGAGCGTCCGTTCTGAAGGATTTTGGAGCCAGCTCCGCCCCGAATAAAGCCTATAAATTTCCCGGCTGGACCTGCATCAGTATCGGTAAGGAATTCTGTCATGGGATACCGAATCATGATAAGGTCATTAAAGAAGGGGATCTGATCAATATCGATGTTTCAGCCGAAATGGACGGATTCTGGTCGGACAACGGAGAATCGTTTGTGGTCGGAGAGGACAGGAACGGTCATCAAAGGCTTGTCGATGCATCAAAATTCATTCTCAAGAAGGCTGTCAGCAGCATTAAAGCCGGAGTCAGAATTTCCGAGATCGGTCATCTGATGGAAACAGAGGCAGCGAGACGCGGATTCAAGGTTGTAAAGAATCTGGCTGGGCACGGTGTGGGGAGATTTCTTCACGAAGAACCTTCCAAGATTGTAAATTACCGTGACAGCAGGAACAGAGAACGGTTCAAAAAAAACTCAGTTGTCGCCATTGAGACGTTTATTTCGACCAATTCATCATTTGCAGTGACTTTGAATGACGGATGGACAATGGTCGGAAACAGGGGAGGGTATATGGCACAGCACGAACATACAATTGCTGTGACAGAAAATGCACCGATCATTCTGACTGAAAAAAACGGGATCTGAGTTCGGTTATGATGAATTGTCTTTTAAGGAAGAGAGATGAGGAGTTCGAGTGGAAAGTTCAGATACTCTCGGGACTTTAAATATCCTGAATACTGCTTGTGACCTAAATTCTTTTCTCGGAAAAAAAGAAGTCTTATCGGTTATAAGACTTCTCTATTTTAAAGTTGCGTTCAACTCAGATGTTTTTCGACTGTTTCAGCGATGTTTTTTGCTCTGAGTCCGAAGTAGTCCATCAGTGCCTGCCAGGTTCCTGATTTTCCAAATTCGTCTTTCATTCCCATCCGAATTACTTTTGTAGGATGTACTTCAGAAAGATACTCAGACACTGCAGAACCGAGTCCGCCTTTGATATTGTGTTCTTCGCAGGTGATGACTAGGCCGGTCTTCTTTGCTTCTTCCAGAATTGCTTTTTCGTCGATCGGTTTGATTGTAGCCATATTGATGACGCTGACTTCAATTCCTTTCGCTGCGAGCATTTCGGCTGCTGTGTCTGCTTCTGTCACCATGACTCCGCAGGCAATAATGACAGCTTTGTTTCCTCTGCGTCTGAGTTCTGCTTTGCCGATTTCAAAATGGTAGTCAGAAGGTCTCGAAAGAATCGGGATATTAGGTCTTCCTACACGGACATAGACAGGTCCTTTGTATTCATAGATTCTACGGACAACCTGTTTGGTTTCTTCGTAGTCGGAAGGACAGATGACGACCATTTCAGGAATCACCCTCATAATTCCAAAATCTTCAATACACTGATGAGAGGCACCGTCTTCTCCTACTGTGATTCCCCCATGTGAAGCCACGAGCTTCACATTGAGTTTAGGGTAGGCGACACTGTTCCTGACAACTTCCCAGGCCCTGCCGGAAAGAAACATTGCAAAAGAAGAGGCAAACGGGGTGTATCCAGTCAGTGCCAGTCCTGCAGCATGACCGACAAGATTCTGCTCTGCGACTCCCACATTGATGAAACGTTCAGGAAATTTTTTCTTGAAAACATTTGTCTTTGTGGATCCGGAGAGGTCTGCGTCAAGGACGATGACATCTGATTTTTCTGCACCGAGTTCTGCAAGTGCATCGCCGTATCCGTCTCTGGTTGCTTTCAGTCCAGTCTGTGAAGTTGTAGGAGCTCCCATTATTTTTTCAGAGCCTCTGCCAGATCCGTTTTTTCCCAAGTGAAAGTATTGCCGCTTCTTCCAAAATGTCCGTAAGCTGCTGTATCCTGATAAATTCTTCCTTTTTCCAGAAGTTTCAGAGATTCAATGATTCCTCTTGGAGTCAGTCTGAAATTTGCCTTCACTCTTTTGGAGATCTCTTCGTCAGAAACAGTTCCTGTTCCGAATGTGTCGATGAGTACCGATACCGGTTCTGCTACTCCGATTGCATACGCGAGCTGAACTTCGCATCTTTTTGCGAGGCCTGCAGCAACTACGTTTTTAGCGATGTATCTGCCCATATATGCAGCCGATCTGTCCACTTTGGAAGGATCTTTTCCGGAGAAAGCCCCGCCGCCGTGACGTCCCATTCCGCCGTAAGTGTCTACAATGATTTTTCTTCCAGTAAGTCCAGTGTCGCCGTGAGGTCCGCCGATTTCAAACTTTCCAGTCGGGTTGATAAAGTATCTTGTATTGTTCAGAAGATTTGCAGGGATGATTTTTTTAATACACTCTTCGATGACTGATTCCTCAATCTGCTTATGAGTGACATCAGGTTTATGCTGTGTGGAGATGACGACTGTATCTACTCTGACTGGCTTATTGTCTTTGTATTCAATTGTGACCTGAGATTTGGAATCGGGACGGAGCCAGTTCAATTTACCGGTGTGTCTGAGAGAAGAAAGATTTTCCAGAAGTTTATGAGAATAGTAGATTGGTGCCGGCATAAGTTCAGGAGTTTCATCGATTGCAAAGCCGAACATCAGTCCCTGATCGCCTGCTCCCTGTTCTTTGAAAAGCCCCTCACCTTCATTGACCCCTTGAGCAATATCAGGACTCTGTCTGTGAACATGGGAAGATACAACTGCGAAATCTGCATCGAAGTACATATTGATGTCGTTGTAACCGATCTTTCTGATTACATCACGTGCAACTTCCTGTGTATCCACTCTGCCTTGACTTGTAATTTCTCCCGCAATGACTACCAAGTTTGTAGTTACAAGAGTTTCACACGCTACTCTGGATTTCAGATCCTGAGCTAAAAAGGCATCCAGTATGGCATCGGAAATCTGATCACAGACCTTGTCGGGGTGACCTTCTGATACAGATTCGGAGGTAAAAATATAATCTTTAAGAGACATTCAGTTTTCCCAGTGTAAAATGGGACCTGCAGGGCAGGCCTAAGAACAGGATTTTTTTATTTATTTGACTGTCAATCAGGTAAAGTAGAGCGAATCTTTCCGCTTTACAAATAAGCAAAATCCAGTCAATCTGGCAGTATGCTCAAAATAGCCTACGGAGAAGCCAGTTTCGATAATTTAAGGAGCCAAGGTGCTGATTACATAGATAAAACTATGTTTATTCCTTTGATGGAACCTCACACAAAATTCTTTTTCATCCGCCCTCGCCGGTTCGGAAAAAGTCTTTGGATCAGCGTATTGCAGGCGTATTACGATATTGCAAAATCTGATAAATTCGATAAACTCTTTGACGGGCTGTACATCCAGAAGAATCAGACAGAATACAAAAGTTCCTATCTTATCCTCAAGTTTGATTTTTCCGGAATCAATACGGAAAATGAGGAATCTCTCAAAAAATCATTTTCTCATAGAGTAGAGAATGAGGGCTTGCGTTTTTTACAGACATATCAGAACCTTTTGAACGTTAAAGATATTGATAAATATGAAGAAAGGTGGAAACAGTTTCTTCCAGGCGAGATCATTCTGGATATAAAAAAACAAGTGTCCCTGCATAATCAAAAGGTCTATGTCTTCATTGACGAATATGATCATTTTGCCAATAAACTTGCATCGGAAGGAAGAGAAGGATTTATTCGAAAGTTTCTCTCCAATACCGGTTTTGTGAGAGATTTTTATGAGCAGTTGAAAATTGCGAGCGGTGAAGGAGTGATCGAAAGATTCTTTATTACGGGTGTTTCTCCTATTATGCTCGATGAACTGTCAAGTGGGTTCAATATCACTAGTGATATGACTGTAGATCCTCGTTTTAATGAAATGCTGGGTTTTTCTCAGGAAGAAGTGAAAGGCCTGCTGGATAAGGTTGATGATGCCAGATATGCAGACAAGTCCAAAGAAGAAGTGCTGCAGGATATGATTCATTATTATAATGGATACAGATTTTATGATGAGGCAGAAAAAACTCTGTTTAATTCGGATATGGTTTTGTACTTTTTAGAGTTTTTTAACCGAAGAGGTTATCCCAAAGATCTGCTGGATGAAAATGTAAAAACGGACTATAATAAACTTCGCGGACTCATTATCGGAACAAGCGGAAAAGAAAAGCTCCAGTCCATCATTGAAGAAATTAACCTGAACAGCACAATGCGTCTGACACTTGTGAAACGTTTTCAGTTTGAGCAGAGATTCAGCGACAACGAACTGAAGTCTCTGCTTTTTTATCTGGGACTTCTTACTTTTTCCGACAGACCGAATCAGTTTCAGATTCCCAATTATGTGATTCACACACTTTACTGGGAGTATCTGCGTAAATTTTTGGAGAGAGTCTTACAATTGAATTTGATCTGCGTCTGCTGCACAATGCGATATATGGAATGGCAGAAACCGGTGATCCTTCCGGTCTGAAAGAACTTGCTGTGGACTTTTTTCAAAAGAAACTGTCCGGTTATGACTATGCCAAATTTTCGGAAAAACATGTGAAATTTCTTTTTGTATGTTATTTTACTTTAAGTAAACTTTACAATATCATTTCCGAGAGGGAGATTTCCGAAAGAAAACGGATTGATTTATTATTTGAAGCTCATCCGGCTTATTACAATTATGTGAAGTATCATTTTATCATTGAATTTAAATACATACGCAAGGAAGACAGTGAAGAAGATGCTGCTGCAAAAAAAAGGGAAGATGCAGTCAGGCAGGCCCGGGAGTATTACGAAATTTATAAAAGGGACTTCAAACAGTTCGGTCGGGGTTTGCGTTCTGTGGCTCTGATTGTCAGCCATACAAAAGAAGTGGAACTCATCGAAGTCGGCGGGTTCGGCTGAGTAGTTACGTGCCGATTTCATAAAACAGAATTCCGACTCTGTCAATATGCTCTTTGAGTTCCAGGTGCGTCAGACTTGGATAACAGAGAATATCCACTCGGCAGGGCAGGCCTAAGAACAGGATTTTTTTATTTATTTGACTGTCAATCAGGTAAAGTGGGGGAGTATTCATCAATTTTTTCGGGAGCACTCTTCTTTTTGAGTTTTGTCAATAACGGTTTTCCTGATTACATCAAATACGGCTTTTCTAGTGAAACTGCAGCCGTCATCACCAAAGGATTTATCCAGCTGTATTTTCGTTTCACTGATCCATTCGCCCCAAGTATAAGGATCTTCATTCTGAATGTTTCTGGAATCAAACAGAAATACATTGTTTGTCCTGAATACCCTGTATATACAAAATATACTAGCATACATTGTATTGCATCTGGATTCATCCGGGTTTGCCTCAGAAGCGGTTGTATAGGTTTCGTACCAATAGTTTCCGGAACCTTCTCTTCGTGACAGAAATTTGTAACCCTGAATCACTCCGTCATTGTGAGAAATATCCATAAATCCGGAAAATGCATAACCATACTGTTCATGATAGTCTACTTTCAGAAACCGCCCTTTGATCCCGTCTACAGTTATTTCTGCCCCGCTGTCTTCCTTAAAATCAACAGCAGCTCCGTCCGGGATGACTGTCAGTGTCTTAGACTGCAGATCAGGGTTTTCTCTCATTTTCAGCCCGCCGGAGCTTTTTACGAAGATCATTGCATGATCAGAATTTTTAGTATACTTTGCCGGCAGAGGAGGTACAGTAACAGCCGGTTTTTTCTCCGGCGATTCCCGACTGCCTTTATCGTCCGCTTCCTTTTTGCAACTCATCAACATATTCAGAACAGTGAGGAAAAATATTACAGTTATCATATTTCTTTTCATAAGAAAAAAAGAATTTTCAAGGTGGGGTATAAGTCAAGATTTTTTTTTGTATGATCTGTTCAGGGAACTCCTGTATAAAAAATTTTTCCTACCCTGTCAATATGCTCTTTGAGTTCCGGATTCGTCAGACTTGGATAACAGAGAATATCCACTCGGCAGGGCAGACTCGAATCTTCGAATTCAGACTGAATTTTTCCTAAAATCCGATCTTCTATCGGATCCATTACGGCAAGGTCAATATCGCTTCCCTTTTTGAAATTTCCCTTGGCTCTGCTTCCGAAAATTTTGACAGTCCTGATTTCAGTAAATTTATTTAATATATGAAAAATGATAATCCTGTGCTTTTCACTGAGGCCGAATGAATCGGAAAGAGTTTTTGACTCACTCATTTTTTGCCTGTTCCTCAAAGAAATGGAAAAGTTTTTGCAGCGCAGGGAATATTTTTTCCCGAAGTCTTTTTTCCGACTGTAAAAACTTTTCACCGCTGTAATCGTGTGAAAGCATATTTCTGATTTCCAGACCTTCAATCAGCTCTTCTGCATAATCGATATAACTGCTTTCCTGTGCCAGCCGGATTGTATCCTTTGGGCTTGGTTTAAAGGAAAAGCCTTTCTCTTCTAAAAAATCCTTCAGTACTTTCCAAGACAGTTCCAGTGTAAACTCAAATCGCTGAATCAGTCCGTTTTTTTCCAATTCATTCAGACTTGGCTGAAGGACTGATTCCTCCAGTCGTTTAAATGCAAGTGAATAGTTTTGGAATCTCTGTTTCCATCGAATGTCATTCTGTTTTTCCATACGAAATTTAACCTTGTTCCCAGCTTCCTTTAATGAGACTGCCTTTGTTTCTGTCATACTTTACGTTCAGGTAACAGTTCATTTCGCTTTGAATTTCTTCCACATGAGATATTATGCCCACATACTTATTTTCAGTGCGAAGA
>JBPOJG010000498.1:0-16397 GCA_052033835.1 Spirochaetota bacterium | reverse complement strand
CCATTAAGAAGAAATGCGGGAAAACGGAGTTTGTACTGATTTCAGGTGTTCATCTTCATTTTGAGCGAAGGAGAAATGATATTCTGCGCATATTGTAGACTATGTTTGCCAGAGCGATCTGAACTCTGGCTCTGTCCATTCCGATCGTTCTGATTCTGCCTGCTCCGAAAGATTTGATGTCGGCAAAAATATGTTCAACCCTGCTTCTGACTTTGGAGATTATTCTGTTCCACTGTTTTTCAATTTCAGTAAGAGCTCTGTTTCTGCATCCTTTTCTGCACATCAGGGGAAAGGAATCCTGTTTCTCTGTCTTCATCTTCAAATCTTCTCCCGAATACGCTGAATCCCCGAATACAGTCTCATCTTTTTCAGCGGCCTGCAGAAGTTCTTCATACATTTGAGAATCATGGACAGATGCATCTGTCACCTCAAAGTCCCTGATGATTTTCGTCTTCCGGTCGGCTGCAATATGATTCTTGTATCCGTAATATGATTTCCCATGTTTCTTAGTCCAGCGTGCATCCATATCTTTCTGTGCAGTCTTTCTCATATTCTCTTCCTTCTCCCAGCCGTCCGGAACTGTGTCCTTTTTTATTTCGTCATTTTCTTCCTTCGTGTTTCTCTGAACCGGAACCGACGTAATCGTCGCATCCACAATCATTCCCTCATTCAGGCTGAAACCCAGTTTCCTTATCCAGTAAAGCAGCTTTGAAAACAGAACTTTTTCCAGTCCGGACTCCTTTATTCTTTCTCTGAAAACCCATATTGTCTTTTCATCCGGCAGAGATTCATACTCGCTGACTCCGATAAATCTCTGAAAGGAACGCCTGTCGTTTATCTGAAATTCCGTCTGCGAATCGGACAGACCATAAAGTCTCTGGATTATCAGAATCTTGAACATCTTCACCGGATCATACGGAGGACGCCCGCCTTTCCCTTTTCCGGAATTATACATTTTTTCAAGCTCCTGACGGTATATTTCAAAATCCATCAGTTCTGACAGTTTCTTCAGCGGATCTCCCAGCATTTCCAGTTTCTCTCTGCGTTTCTGATCTTCAAACAGGCTTTCTGTGCTCATATGCCCAGTTTATTTTTTCATTATTTTTGTGTACTCTTTTTTGTCAGGGTTTTTAGAGGTTCCCTGTAGATGAGTCTGGAAGCTCCGTTCGAGCCCGTGACTGCTTCACCGGCAGCATTTGTGAGAACTTTTGTGCTCATGATATTGTCATTATGAAAGAAATACATTCCTTCTACAGGAGTCCCTGCACCTGATGCAATTGCAGAACCAGCATGAAAACTTCCGCACAGCCCTTTCGCCGGTACGGCGAAACCTTGCAGGCTGAACTTTGCCCGCCTGATGGCTTTCGCAAAGTTCACCGGAGTCCCGAATCCGGGAACATCTCCAATCGCAGGCGTGTTCGCATTGATTGCGGCTGCGCCGAGTGCAGCCCAGGGAGTCTGTGAGGAATGATGACTGAGTCCAGTACAGCTCTGCAGAACGAATGTCATCAGGAATCCCATCGTCACTGCAGGAGAGGTCCCGTTGCTGACAAAAACAGGAAAATATAGTACGGCAATCATTTTGTCCTGTGCATAAAAGAAACTCAATTGAGGTTTTACATTTATAAACATCTCTGCTCTTTTTGACTCTTTTCTGCTATGATATTCGACTGTTTTTTATGTCAAGCCGGATTTGTGAAAGGTTTAGAGGGTTTATGAAAAAATTCTGTAAGGGACTGCACATCATTCACCTCCCCCGGTGACCGAAGAGAAGCCTGAGTAAAGCCCGTTCCCTGAGCGGAGTCGAAGGGAACATCATCATTATACTTCTATTCTTTATATCCCTCTGTATTCAACGGAAGTCATTCTGAAAAATCCAGACCTACTTCTTCTTTTTGGATTTTTTTTCGTTTTCAAGCCAGTGTTCTGCTTCTATGATATTCAGACCTGCATATTCATCTTCAGGATCAAGTTCCAATGCTTTTTCGAAATCACTGACTGCGTTTTTAAAGTTCTTCAGTTCCTGCCAGGCCAGTCCTCTGAAAGAATATATTTTTGCATTTTTTTTATCTGATTTTAATGCATTTGTCATCAAATCAATGCAGAGTCGCCAGTCCTGATTCCAGTAGAACGAAATTCCGCAGTTTACGGCTGCCTCTGCATAATCCTTTTTCAGATTCAGTGCTTTCTGAAATTCTCTGACTGCAAGAATATGTTCTCCTGCTTTCTGCAGAATCAGACCCTTTTCATTGTAAAGAGACGGATCATTGGAATTTTTATCTATTTTCTTATTGACAGCAGAACAGAGTTTTGCCGCCTTCTTCTGAAGGTCTTCCCTCCGCTTCAGTGCATAGGCAGCATCTGAATGTTTTTTATCGATCTTAAGAACAGTCCGCAGATCATCGATCGAAGAATCCAGATCACCGAGGTTTGCATACGCACCTGATCTTTCGATATATGCCTGAATATGTTTCGGATTCATTTTCAGACACTCAGTATAATTCTGTACTGCATTTGAATACTCTGCAAGATTGAAATATGCCGACCCTATTCTGCAATATGCTTCCGCACTGCCTGAATCCAGTTCGACTGCTTTGGAGTATTCCTTCAGTGCATTCGGATAGTCTGCATTATTGAAATACTCATCTCCTTTTTTAAGATACACTTCGAATTTCCCTGCACTTTTTTTCACTGCTGGCATATTACCTGCTCCTATGCTGTCTTTTTGGATTCTGCAAAATGCGCATATCACAGTCAAGAGTTTAATTCATTCTGCCTATAACGTTCACTTGATGCCTGAAATTCCTTGACACTCTGAAGCTTTGCGCTTACGTTAGCAATTGTGAAAGAATTCAATATCACCGGCACCTGCATCCCCGAAAAACACTATATGGTGGATACTGGCAAAAAAATTCAGCAGATTCTGAATTTAATTGAACGGGAAAAATATTTTACTATAAACCGTCCGAGGCAATATGGAAAAACAACTACTTTGTTTTTCTTAGAAAAATCTCTTAAAGATAAATACTTTTTGATTTCTACAAGTTTTGAGGGAGTTGGAGACGCAAAATTTGAAACAGAAGAAAGTTTCTGCTCCAGCATCTTTTACAGTTTTTCGCAGGGACTCATTTATGAGAATGAGGAATTCAGACAGAAATTTCAAGAATTCGGCAAGGACTTAAAAAGATTCGAACAGATCTCCAATGCAATTACCCGTTTCGTGAAGGAATCCGGCAGAAAGGTTGTACTTCTGATAGATGAAGTCGACAGGGCAAGTAATCATACTATATTCTTGAATTTTTTAGGAATGCTGAGAAATAAATATTTGCTGAGAGAGGCGGGCAAGGACCAGACTTTTCACAGTGTAATACTGGCCGGGGTACATGATGTAAAAAACATCAAAAAGAAAATTCGTCCAGACAGTGAAGCTGAATACAACAGTCCTTGGAACATAGCCGCAGAATTTAAAATAGACATGAGTTTCAGCGCGGAAGAAATTCAGTCTATGCTGAATCAATGGAAAATGGAGAATGAAGAAACAGAAATGGATGTTCCGCTGCTGAGTCAGGAAATTTATTTATTTACCTCAGGATATCCTTTCCTGGTCAGCAGGGTCTGCAAGCTTATTGATGAGGAACTGGACAGAGACTGGACAGTTTCGGGGATACGAAAAGCTGTTGATATTATTCTGAAGGAACGTAATACTCTTTTTGATGACTTAATAAAGAATATAGAAAATTATCCTGAATTAAAAAATATATTGCAGTCAATATTAGTCAATGAGAAAACTTATAATTATAATATAGATAATCCGATGATTGACAGAGGAGTCATGTACGGCATTTTCAGAAGAGGTCCGTCGGATAAAATACTGATTGACAATAAAATATTTGAGATCAGGATTTCCAACTATTTTGTATCTAAATTGGAATTATCGAATGTGCTGGATGAAGAATTTACATTTCAAGATTCGTATATCGATTCAAATGGAGATTTGAATATGCAGAAAATTCTGCTCAAATTCCAGGAATTCATAAAAAGTGCATACTCCGGTAAAGACAAAGACTTTTATGAACGCGAAGGAAGACTGCTGCTCATTGCTTTCATAAAACCCATCATCAATGGTACCGGCTTTTATTATCTCGAAGCACAGCACAGTTATGAACGCAGAAGTGATATAATCATCACATTCAACAAAAAAGAATATATCCTTGAACTCAAACTTTGGTATGGTGCAGAATATCACAAAGAAGGACTCCTGCAGTTGGCCGGTTATCTGGAAAGCAGAAATCATCAGATAGGATATTTAGTGGCATTCAATTTTAATAAAAACAAAAAATTCACCAGCGGCTGGAACGAAGTGGAAGGCAAAAAGATTTTTGAGGTAATGGTCTGATTTACTCACGGTTACACAAATGATCTAATGGAACATTATAGATTCAGACTTTTCCAATAAGAGAAAGCGGGGCTTGGGGTGGAACCCCAATAAAAGCCGCCGGCAGGCACGCCTCACCTGCAGCCGAAGGCGCAAGGTGAGTTACTGGGAGAAAACACAATGCTGAAGGGAATCATTCTATCGTCAGGAATTCTGATCCTGATTTTCTGCTATTTTTATTCTTTTACTTTTCCGAAAACAGGTTATGATCATTCCGGCTTCACAGATGCTCTTGTGCCGATGCTTATCTTATCTCCGCTTGTTCTGGGTGCAGGCGGTGCGGTGGGATATTTTGCAGAACATCATATCTTTTCAGAAGGCAGAAGCTCATTTATGCAGATCTTCATTTTTTCTATGTGCATATATGTTCTAGGAGCTATATTAATAGGAATGCTTATGATTTTTGTTGACGGGTCGGCGTATCCTGGAGGGATTTTTGCAAAACTCGGAGGCGGACTTGCACTTGGGGGAATGGGAGCACTGCTGTTTGCTCTTTTTTTCATTCCATTGATTGCGGTTCTGTCATATATTCTTTCCCGCTGGATCAGCTAAGTCAGGGAAATTTCTTATTGCAGTAAAACTCAATGTGTGAAGCATGATCTGAATTCTATCAGTCATTGGAGTTTATATGCCATCAGCAGTCATCGGCGGTTTTGTATTCTTAGGAATCTGTCTAATTCTTTCTTCGTTCCTCGTAATGTCAGTAAGACTGTATCAGGAGAAGCCTCTTTTTGTCACAAAGATACTGAAATATCTTCTGATTGCTGTATTCTGGGTCGTATTCAGTGTCGCATCCATTGCCATCGGATTTCGAATCAATGACAGACATGAACAGACCTATACAAGAGGAATGCAGTCGGTCAATGAAATCTGGGGAGGAGCCATATCGCAGACGCCGCCACTGCTCACATACAATTCTGTTCAGATGGAAGAGTTTGAAAATCCGACAACTCACAAATATGAAAAAAGACCAAAGACTGTCAGTTCAGATCTGTCCTTCAGTTCTCAGAATCTGGATGTTCAGATCGAAAGAAAGGAAAGACAGAAGGGTCTGTTAAAATTTCCAGGCTACATACTCAGCTTCAAAGGTGAGTATATCATTAAAAACACAAGAAATAAAAATACAGGTCTGTATTTCCTGTTTCAGCTTCCTGTGAATGCGGGAAACATCACAGACATTCAGGTTCTGCTCGACGGAAAACCCTACAAAGGAGATACAAATCTTGCGGACGGGATTTCCTGGAATGAAAATCTCGATCCAGACGAAGAGCACAAAATCACTGTCAGCTACAAGGCGCAGGGAACAGAAACTTTCTCCTATCTTCTCGGTTCCACTCATAAGGAGATTAAACAGCTGAAGGCAGTTCTGAATACAGACTTCAGGCACTACAATATTCCCGATCATGCAATGGTTCCTTCTTCAGAGGCAGATGAATCCGGAAAAACAAAGATTCTCTGGAACAGCGAGAATCTGATTACAGGACAGAACATTTCTCTGAAATTTGAAATTGAAGGCAACTACGGAAAAATAGCATCCAAACTTTTCTTCTATTCACCTCTTGCGATATTTCTTTTCCTTGCACTTCTGCTTCTTTTGACAGTATCGAAAGGAACTATACTTCATCCGATGCATTATCTTTTCATTATTATCAGCTTCTTTATTTTCTACCTTCTGGGATCCTATCTGATCAGTTATATGCATATTTTCTTCGGGATACTGACCTCTCTTGCAGTCTCCACAGGAATCATGATTTATTATTCTTTTTTAATGAAAAAAGGAAAGATACTGATCCAGGGAATTTCTGTTTCTGCGTCTGTATTCCAGTGGTTCTTTTCGATTGCGTTCTTTTTTCCTGAGCATACAGGATTCCTGATCACTGCAGCCACAATCATCGCATTTGTATTTCTTCTGAAAACCACTGCAGAGACGGAATGGGAGAATAAGTTTTAGGTCAGTTTTCTGCGCTGTCGCAAGAATTACTTTTATAGGTGTTGAAAAATTTTTCAGCACCTATATTTTCAAGACTGATTTTCATTATCAACATTCCGATCCACCCTTCTCCCTTATCACAGCTGCTTTTCGTACTGCCGTAAATTCGCACATCCGGATAATGACGATCTTGATCCAAAAGTTTATAATATCTGCTATTATATAAGGGGATTTATTCACTTTTCATATATTTTTTTCCTATTACAATTGACAGAAAAAGCTTTTTAATGAATATAACCTTCCAGCTGATATCTGCAAAGTCGGGATCTTAGTTTGTAAAATGTTTTACGACTTTCATTTTTAAAGAAGCATCTGCAGTCTCAATAGAGGTTTTCGAGAAACAGCAGTTGTTCTATAGGAGATAAACATGAAACAGTTTGATATGGGAAATCCTGATATTGAATCGATTGGCGGTACAATTCTTTCCGTAGTAAACGGCATCAAGACATCCTTCTCACAGAAGATCATTCAGGGAATACTTAAGAACAACGGTCTGGAAAATATAGAAGCGGACAAATGGTATCCTACTCAGAAATGGCTGAATTCATTCCGGACAATTTCTGAAGAGATAGGTGCTAATACAGTGTTCATTGCCGGAATGGCAATTCCTGATAATGCTCTTCTCCCTCCGGAAATCAATACAATTGAAGCGGCTCTGTCTGCCGTCAATATCGCATATCATATGAATCACAGATTAAAAGGGGAGCCTCTGTTTGACCCTTCTTCCGGAAAGATGAAAGACATCATTGGTAATTATAACTGCAATATAATGGGAGACAGAAAGGTGCAGATGATCTGCGACAATCCTTTTCCCTGTGATTTCGACAAGGGGCTGATTGAAGGTTTTGCCAAGAAGTTCAAGTCATCGGGTTCATCTGCTGTCAACGTGATTCACAGCGACAAAGGATGCAGGAAAAAAAGAGATGACTCGTGTGAATATACTGTTACTTGGTAAAAAATATCCGGCTGTCTTTAGATTCTGACAGCCTTCAGCACAAGGATTATTTTGACTTAAGCCAATTGATTCCTTCTTCACGTGATTTGACATTGATGAGTTCCATATCCGCAATTTTGGTCAAATTGTCCTGCCACTGTTCCGTAGTCATCTGACCCAATGCAGTTCCAGGAACGACTGTCGCAACAAATTTGCATATGTTCTGTTCCAGAAGTTTCGGAAAATGGATTTCCTCCATCGACTTCTGATTTTCTGTAGAAATGATGCCTTTGGTTTCAGATGTATCCACCAGAACTCTTGGATGTTTTGTCTCTGCAAAAGAACTTCTTATATTATTCAGTACTGTTCTGAATTCTTCTCCCACGTTAAACTTCAGCCATTTTAGTATAATCATATTATCTGCATCGACTGAATGAATTGTCCCGACGCCCGGTTCTTCGAAAATAAGTCTCATTTTCACTCTCCTCAATTAGTATTTATTGGATTTCATAAAAATTCTTTCAAGTATTTTTATGAAAACAAGTCAGTATTTTTTAAAGTAACTCACCTTACGCCTTCGGCTGCAGGTGGGGCGTTTTTGGAGTTTTGCCTAGATTCCACAGGCTCACTACAAGTGCCGGCGGCTTGAGGGCTCGCAAGTATGGGAGCCGCTGTTTTTGCTGATCCATCGCAAACTTGGAAACTGCTGCAAGCTGTGAAGCTGCTAGATTTTCCTAATGCATTTATGAAATTACAGATTCTAGACCTCATATCCTAATTTGCGTAAGGTGAGAAAGTAATTCGAATTTCAGAAATTGAAGTCTTATTTAATAAGTCTACATACGGTAAAAAGAAAGATAATTTTTTTAGAAAAAACAGAACACCCGATTTTGACGATATAAATGGGCATTATTTACTCTTAATTTTTAACGGGAATACTCTTCCGAGGAACCCGTTGGCAGGACAAAAAGAACATACTTCTGGAAAAACTTCAGCAGTTTCCTAAAAAAGACAAGGGATTGAAATCTGTCTGAAAACAGTATTGAAGAATTTCTCACAGTCGCCTAAGGAAATCTCTCCAGTTTAAAAGAAAATTTGGATTCTTCTAAAAAATGTTGATTTTTTACTGGGAAGAATTCCTTTCTCGCTTGAGAGGGGAAACAAAATGATACTTTTTGAATCGACTACAGCAAAGACAGAATATCTGCCTGAGAAAAATATGATCGTGCTGACACAGCAGGGAAAAAACGTTGGAGAAAGCCTGAGAAAATGTCTTGATATCGGTCTTGATGCTCTGATAAAAAACAAAGCTTACAAATGGCTCTCTGACAACAGATTCACTCAGTCAGTGCGCGGAAAGGAAGATTCCGAATGGGTCAACAATGACTGGACCCCGAGAGCTCTCAAGGCCGGCTGGAAAAAATGGGCACTGATTCAGCCAAAATCAGCACTTACTTCAATGGCAGAACAGCAGTTCGTTGATTTTTTTGCAGAGAACGGAATTGAAGTCAAAATTTTTGACACTCCTGAAGAAGGATATGCTTGGCTTGATTCTGTGTGAGTCCTATTAGAAAAAACTGTTTCTTGCTCATTCCAGGAAACAGTTTATAAACTTCAAGAAAACTGCCAACTGCACAATACAGTGAAAGTTTTCTTGAAATACTTTCCCATAAAAATAAATCTTTCTATTCTATATCTGCTTATTGTTCTTATACAATAAGTTTTCAAACTTTTTGAAAAAGCATTCAGCCTTTCAGTTTCAGATAATTGACCGCATCCTCCACATTTTCCGCCTCCGAAAGAATCAGACCGTGCTGAGTGGTATTTTCCTTGTACTGCGCCACTGTCATTTTTGCCAGAACACTTCCTTTAGGCTGAATGCTGCAGAAATATTTGACTCCATTTTTTACGAATGCAGGAAACACATCATTTGCAATATGCGCCTGAACCTCCTGAGGCATTACACCCGTTGCGTTTGAAGCATCTACGATCCATGCTCGTCCCCCGTTTTTCACGGAAAATTCAAGTCCCTTTGCTATGAATTCTCTGAACTCGGCAACAGTAATTACTTGACTTTCCCAAGTGTCAAGAATTGCTTTTGATTCAGGAAGCCAATGCACTCTGACTTTTCCTTTAATTTCATGTACGAATTCTCCAGTCATAAAAATCTCCCAAAATAAATTTTTACTGCAATGGAAATAAATTTACAAGCTTTTTTCGAAATTCTATAAATTATAAACTGCTGAATATCTAAGAAATGAGTTTTTTTATTGACAGCTATCCCTGTCTGACAATAGTGCTTATTCATATTTGACCTTTTTCAGGTCAGAAATTCTATTTAACCCAAGGGGTCTTCAATTTTGAGCAATCATTATCTAAAAGAAAATACTGTCGAAGCTACACTGGAAAAACGGATAATATATGTACGATGGCAGAATCTGAGTGACGGGGTGACCGTTAGAGACTGCTGTCTATGGCAGCTTGGCCATGTTCAGGCAGGTGCACTGATTATCATTGTAGATACCTCGTCGGCTAAGGGTGCTCCTGCAGACGATATACTGGAATGGTTCGGTAAAACTCTATTTCCTGACTTCCAGAAGAACGGTTTAGTATCAGTGATAACAATTCTTTCGTCGAGTGCAATCACAAGGATGGCTACTGGCCGCTGGAATGATGTCGGAAATCCTTTCGGCTTTTCTATGTTTGAAACCGACTCAAAAGAATCAGCATTCCAACTTGCAGAAGAGCAGATCACCAAATCTGGAAAATAAAATATCTTAGCGCAGCTTTGTCATTAATAAAAATCAAATATTTTTTATTAATGACAAATATGCAGTATTTGGGGACTCCAGCCGACTTTCAAACCGCCAGCATCTCGGCTGGAGTCCCTGCAGCTTTACATCTCAAAGTATAGCCAGTTCATACGAAACGCAATAAAGCATTTCCGTTTTTCAGCGACTTGACTGATTTATAAGCAAATCAAATTTATCATTTCGTATGGTACAGGCTATGCTGTAATCAATTGGCTTTTTCCGGTTCTTACTGAATGTATTCCTGAAAATGGAATTTATAAATAGACAGAATGGTCTGTTCATAGATTCATCAGAAATAAATTCTAGAAATTTTCTTCAACATTTTCAATCCTGCTCTTTTTTTCTGCTCCAGAAAAACCGTTAATGTCTATAATCGACTATAGACAAAACTCATAACGGGGAGCAAAAATGAATTATCTCAATAAAGATTTCGCAAAAGTGTACGACGATGAAAAATACAACGACACTGTAGTTCTGGAATGGGGGGAAATTTTTCAGACAAAAGCATTTATTCAGGAAGCTGTGAATGCTGTATTAGAAGCAGTAAAAACGCAGAAGAAGACCAAACTGCTGGCACTGATCCAGGCCAAAAGTTATGAAAACTCCGGCTTGGAATGGCTGGTGGCAGAATGGTATACAAATGCGTATGCTGCAGGTCTTAAAAAAATCGCCCATCTGATGGGAGCAAAGGCACTTGCTGAAATTGCTGCAGAAAGAGTTTCGACCACTGACAAATCCGGAATGCTGTTTTACAATACCAGCAGTATTGATGAAGCCTATACCTGGCTCAAATCCTAACAAAACTGACAGGGCGGAAAATGAAAAGGACTGATGCAGTGCAAATCTGCTCAGTTCCGAATAATTGTAAAAAAATTTACATTGTGCTCCGTTTTATGAAAAATGGATTTGCAGAATTTTTATTATAAAAAACGATAGTATTCATAATGTAGACTAGTCGGTTATGTGAAGTGATTAAAGACAGATTTTGACATTATTCAGGCAGAATGATTTTAAGTAAAAGCTTTAAGCAGGATATGTACAAATAACGGCGAGTTTTTACATAAGATGCAGACAAATCATATTTAAATGATCTAAGGATTTCAAAAGGAAAAATGGAAGAAGAGATTCAGTACTTTTTAGTCGAAGGTTATGAAGAGCTTTTCAAGTATGAAGCCAGCCTTTTAGATCTGGAAAAAGATCCGAATAATTCCGATCTGCTTAAGTCCGTATTCAGATCAATCCACAGTATCAAGGGAACCTGCGGCTTTCTGGGATTCAATAAACTTCAGGAAATCACACATAAAGGAGAAAATCTCCTTTCCTCTCTCAGAGACGGGAAAATCAAAGTAAATGCGTATCTGATATCCGTTCTTCTGGAACTCTCATCCGTCATTAAAGAAAATATGAAGGAAATTGAATCGACTGGAAAGGAAAGCTCTCAGGATTATTCTCAGTTTATCAGCAGGCTCTCTGCCATTCTCGAAATCAGCCTGAATATGATAAATCTCAAAGACGAGCATGAATCCGCAGCCAAACCTTCAGTCTCAGAGACAGACAGTTCTGTATCTACGGTAAGAATTGAAATCAGACATCTGGACAAACTGATGAATCTTGTCGGAGAACTTGTTCTGAACAGAAATCAGATATTGGAAACCTCCGCAAGGCTTAAGGATACTGCTCTTCAAAGCAATACTCTGAAACTCAATCAGCTGACGACCGAACTTCAGGAAGGAATAATGAAGACTAGACTTCAGCCGATTAAAACTGTCTGGAATCAGCTTCATAAAGTTGTCAGAAATCTGTCTATTGACCTCGGAAAAAAGGTCAGACTCGAATTTCAGGGAGAGGACACAGAACTCGATAAGTCAATCCTGGAAGCTCTGAAAGATCCATTAATGCATATAATAAGAAACTGTATGGATCACGGGATAGAGACTCCTGAAAAAAGAAAACAGAATGGGAAAAATGAAGAAGGTCATATTCTGCTGAAAGCCTTCCATGAGGGAGGTCAGGTAAGTCTGCAGATCTCAGACGACGGAGATGGAATCAATGTTCAGAAAATCAGGGAAAAAGCATTTTTCAACGGTCTGATCACCAAGGAGCAGAAGTCGGATATGAGTGACTCTGATCTTCTCAATCTGATATTCCTGCCCGGTTTTTCCACATCCGAGACAGTGACGAATGTTTCCGGAAGAGGCGTAGGAATGGATGTTGTCAAGTCCAATCTCCAGAAGATCGGCGGCACCATAAGCATTGTAAACTTTCCCGGAAAAGGAATTCTCTTCAAAATTACGATTCCTCTGACTCTTACGATTATTCCTGCGCTTATAATAAATTGCGCTGAATATAAATTTGCAATACCTCAGACCAGCCTTCTCGAAATTGTCGAGCTGAGCGAGGAAAAACTGAATACCGAAATCAGAAGAATTCATGAATCCTGCGTTTATCATCTTCGTGAAGAATTTCTGACTGTCATTTTTCTAAAGGATCTCCTGAAACTTCCAGACAGAGGGAACAGAAATTCAACCAGTTCCATCATTGTCGTCCAGTCGGAAAATCAGAAATTCGGAATCATCGTAGATGAAGCACTGGATACTGAAGAGATTGTAGTAAAACCTCTCGGAAAACATGTACAGAGTATATTTGCCTATTCCGGGGTCACGATACTCGGTGACGGAAAAATTGCCCTTATCCTGAACATTCAGAATATTCTGGAAAATATCTTCACCAATATCAGAAATAAATCAGAGGACTCGGAAGCACAGGAACAGGTGCAGGAAGAAAATTCATCGTATGTCATTTTTGAGATTTCAGGACACTACAGGCTTGCTCTTCCCTTAAACTCAGTTCTAAGAATAGAAGAAATAAACCCGGCAGAACTGAAGACATCAGCGGGCAAAAAAGTTCTTTCCTACAGAGATAAGTTCATACCGACGATCTGGCTCTCAGGACTGCTGCTGGGCAGAGATCCAGAAATCCCCGACACGGGAATCATAAATATGCTGATTTATCAGGATAAAGGATATACAATCGGATTTATAATAAGTGATATTATAGATATTGCCGAAGGATATCACAGGATTTATCCCAAGGATGCGGCCTGGAAAGATATGATTCTGGAAAGAAGCATTGTAGGATCAATACTCTATGAAAATGAATCTGTAGATGTGCTGGATGCAGAAGAACTGATACAGGAATACAAAAAAAGAATTTCAGATGAAGTTCTGTCAATGGTACACTGATGGAAAAACTCTACTGCACCTTTTATCTCGACAGCCTGTATTACGGCATAAGCATCAGCACAATACAGGAAATCATTCAAAATCAGACCATTCTTCCTATTCCTCTGGCATCGAGGCATATTGACGGACTGATAAATTTAAGAGGACATATTATCAGTGTCCTCAATCTCAGCAGAATTCTTTCCGGAACTGAATCCGAATCGGAACTGAAAACTCTTTTAATTATATATACTTCTGCAGGACTTGTAGGACTGAAAATTGATGATGTCCATGAAATCATTACATTGTCCGAAGAAAAAAAAGAGCCTCCGCCTGCTACACTGAACGGAAATCTGAAAGCTTTTATCTCACATACATACAAACTCCCGGAATCGTTTCTGCTGATTCTGGATGCAGAATCAGTTGCAGCGGTACAATAATACTATCAGAAGGATTACAAAAATGACAGCAGTTCAGAAAAAAAACAGCGAAGGCAAAAAGAAACAGAACATGGAAAACATTCTGCAATCGGATATTTTTCAGTCTATACTGAATTCCACTCAAGATCTTCTGATTATAAATGACAGCACAGGCAGCAGTGTCTTATATTCAGCAAAACTTCTGGAACTGCTGAGTCTGAAAGAAGCAGAAACTTCTGATTTCAACTCATTTCTTTCTTCTGTTCATACGGAGGATAAGGAGATATTTCTGAATGAAATAAAATCTTTTACCTCAGATAAAACTTACGGTAAACTGTTCAAGAATCAGATCAGAGTAAAGGGCAGTACCGGAGATTACCGATCCTTTTCAGTGAAAGCAGATTCCCTGGGTGATCGGGAAACAGGAGGCACTCTGCTCTTCTGGCTGAATGACGATGCTGAAAAAAAACATTCGGAAGAACTTGAAAAAAAATATATAAAAAAACAGGAAACTCTGATTGCAGGAGCAAAGGAAATTGTCACAGAACTTTCAAACGGAAAAGACAAACTGGTGAAATTCTGTGAAAGTCTGACTGTAAACACGCAGCAGGCATTCAAGGAAACAGAAACTGTCTCAAAATCATCCAAGGATGTCTCATCGAATATTCAGACAGTCGCAATTGCGACTGAAGAAATGAGCAGCAATATCAGTCAGATAGTAAAAGCCGTTACAGATGCATCCAAGGTAGCAGGAAAGGCAGTAGAATCAGCCAAGGAAGCAAATGATACAATACTCAAGCTTGGAGACAGCGGTGTTGCAATCGGAAAGGTCATCAATGTAATCACATCAATTGCTCAGCAGACAAGACTGCTTGCGCTCAATGCAACTATTGAAGCAGCAAGAGCAGGTGAGGCAGGAAAAGGATTTGCAGTCGTAGCAACTGAAGTCAAGGAACTGGCAAAAGAGACAGCACAGGCAACTGAAGATATTCGTCAGAAAATTGAAGCAATACAGCTGGATACAAAAAATGCGGTGAATGCAATTTCAGATATTAAGAAAATTATTGATCAAATTCATGATATTCAAGGATTGATAGCAAATTCAGTCGAAGAACAGTCTGCGACAACGGAGGACATAGCGAAGAATATGTCTGATGCAGCAGTGGGAAGTGCGAATATCAACACAGGCATAGAGAATGTTCAGTAATTCCCGCAAGCGGGAATTACTGGGGTCTTGCTGGCATATTGACTGAAAAATTCGATCGAATGTTATCATAAAGGACCGTTAAAAGGGCTTGATCTGCATAAATGAGGATGCTGAAACACAGTTTTCGGCCTGAAGGCACAGCTTTATCCTGAAAGCGGAGTTTCAGAGAAAAAAAGTTATTTTATCATGACGAATTCCTTTTCTCAGGCGTCAGTTTAATAAGTCCAAGTATAATATCATAAAGATCTTCAGAGGAATCGACCGGCACCATTTCAAAAACAGACTGAAGTTTCTTCCATAATCTGTATCTCGCTTTGCATTTTGTCACAGCCTTCTGAAATTTTTCATAAGCTATCTGCATAATCTGATCTACAAAGAATGCGAGCATCATTATGACGGCAAACACGACTGAAAGATTTTTCTTTCCGTGACCGAAACTGTGTTCCAGCTGATAACCCTGATTCTTCAGTGTGTTGAAAGTCTCATTTTCAATCTTCCATCTTGCACGGGCACACCGGACCAGCTCTTCGACGTTGGTCTCAGTAATTTCGATGTCCGTCACCCATGTTCCATGATACTCTTTTACTTTCCCTTTCCTGACACCGGTTCTCTTTTCGTGATACTCAAGAAAATTTATCTTTATTCCGCTCGAACCGTTCAGAGGAACACCGTTTATGAAACGCCATGTCTTTTCAGTGTTCCCTTCCGTCTTTCTTATCTCGGAAACCCTTCCTGCTTCTGAATGAAATTCAATATTTTTGAATAAAAATTCATGATCTCCCGGCTTCACTCCCAGAATATAACGCAGGTCAAGCTTCTGCAGCAGTTCAATATGAGGGGCATTCGACGAAAGAGAATCCTCAATGACGACGGCCTTCAGATGAGGGTGCTCTCTTCGGAATTCCTTCCAGAAACGCCCGGAGGCATTCCTTTCGCAGTCGTTCTTCGTGCTTCCGTCCTGCTTCAGTATCGCTTCCGGCATAAACGGAATCACTTCCTTTCTGTCAGGATGAACAAGAGAAGCTGCATACATCTGATGATAATACAGAATCTCCTTTCCGGATTTCTTCTCCATGCAGGACGGACATGAGATATTTCCAGATGAAAAATATCCCGTCCCGTCTCCTGATATCAGATAATGTCCGTCCAGAACCTGAAACTTCTCAAGAAAGCGGCTCCTCTGCAGTCTGGCGAACAGACTTTTGAACGTCGGACGGAACGACAGAGGACTGACGTCATCCAGTATCGTCCTCATCTGCGTGTCGCTCGGAACCCTGCCTATCTGAAACACCTTCTTCAGATTCCCATGAACCGCCATCTCTTCGATGTAAGACAGAAGCGACGGCGACTTCAGCGCAAACATCGAATATGCAGACTG
>JBPOJG010000344.1:0-11477 GCA_052033835.1 Spirochaetota bacterium | reverse complement strand
ATTTTTTAAAACTCGAACCGATTGCACATCCATTTCAAACATAAGCTGTCCATGATTCGTACTTTTCCATTTTCGGATCAGTTTCCCGGAAATCACAGAAGGATCTTTCATCGCCGAGAAATATGGGACTATGCAGAGAATCGGCCAAATGACTGCGGGAAGAGTCATCAATGCCAAATTCAATAAACTGATCTTCTTATTAAAATATGAATATACTCCAAAAAAATAAAACAGAATGATCGGGATGGAGAAAATAATTCCATAAGCAAGATCTGAATTTCGGCCTTCTTCAATGACAGGAGCCGCCTGCTGATAAACATCTTCCCAGTTCATAGACAGACCGTATAAGGAATCGGATTTCTGTCAATGGAAAAGTTCTCTGAACTATTTTAGAAATATCTAATATACTTGTTTACCGGAAATCAGAATAATTTATGTTGAACGGCAGATGATCATAAATTCAAGGAGATTTGTCTGATTCTCAGATACAGATTATATGAATAAGAAATTCAGATTTATTTTATATATGTTCCTTTATTCTGCAATGCTGTTTTTTTTCCAGAACTGCAGTTCAGAAGCAAGAAAAGAAAACATTTCTGTCAAAGAAGAAATGAGATCGGAACAGGAAACAAGGCCTGCGGTTGCACCTGCCGCCCCTAAACCTTCCGGAGTTGCAGTTCAGGATACAAAAAGAAAGGACAAAAAAGAGGAAAGTGACGGAAACATTCCAGATAAACAGAAGACCGATTCTTTCAACTCATTTAAGGAAAATCCTTTCATTTCAGCATCAAAGGAAAAGTTCAGTACATTTTCACTGAAAGTGGACACAGCTTCTTATTCCATGATTCGAAGTTTCGTCAATGAGGGTCAGAAACCGAACAAGGATTCTGTAAGAATAGAAGAAATTGTCAATTATTTTCCATGGAAATACAGAAATGATGCGCAGGAAAAATCACCGATCTATCTTCACACGGAAATGACAGACTGTCCATGGAACAAGGAAAATGCGCTTCTGCGAGTTGTATTTCAGACAAGAGAAATTCCATCATCAGAAATTCCTCCAATGAATCTGGTATTTCTTCTGGATGTTTCCGGTTCAATGTCTTCTCCGAATAAACTTCCCCTTCTGAAAAAATCACTGCAGAAAGTGATCGAGAAAATGAGAGACGATGATAAAATTGCGATCGTTGTGTATGCAGCAGCAGAAGGACTGGCTCTTCCTTCCACATCAGGGAAAGACCGGGATAAAATACTGTCGGCTCTGAATAAACTGGAATCAGGCGGTTCCACAAACGGCGGTGCAGGGATCAAACTTGCATACAAGGTGGCTGAGGAAAATTTCATTAAAGACGGAGTAAACAGAATCATTCTCGGAACAGACGGAGACTTCAATGTAGGTGTCACCGGCAAGGATCTGATCGATATGATTGCCCAGAAAAGAGAGACAGGCATCTATATGACTCTTCTCGGACTTGGAATGGGAAACTACAAGGATGACACAATGGAAAATATCTCAAAAGAAGGAAACGGTAATTATTTTTACATTGACACGGAAGCGGAAGCAGACAAAGTTTTTGTGGAAAATTTTTCGGCAACACTTCTCACCGTTGCAAATGATACAAAACTTCAGGTGGAATTCAATCCTCAGACTGTCATTTCTCACAGACTGATCGGGTATGAAAACAGAATGCTTGCGACAAAGGATTTCAAAGATGACAAAAAGGATGCGGGGGAAGTCGGTCCAGGTCATGTGGTCACTGCATTTTACGAACTGAAACTCAAAGGAAAAGAATCTGATTTCGGAACAGTGAGATCCAGATATAAAATTCCTCCATCCAATGAAGTCAAAGAAATTTCAGCAAAACTTCCCAGAAGAAAAGCAGCCTTTGCAGAAGCTTCACCTGAGTTTCATTTCGCGTCGGGTGCAGTGACATTCGGACTGATTTTACGAGATTCAAAATTCAAAGGAAAAGCAGACTGGAAACTTCTGAAGCAGATTCTCTCAAAGAAACCGCCGGAATATCTTCAGTCAAAAATCAGTGAATTCAAGGAAATCACCGAAAAGGCGGAGAAACTGAAGTAATACTTCTCTTAGAAAGCGACGTTTCGAAACGTCGCTTTCAGAAACGTCGCTGTAGAGAGTTTTAACTAAAGCTTACTTCAATGCCCATTTGGAATCTCTTCTGAGTTCTGCTCTGAAATCAGGATGCGCAATGGAAATCAATGCTTCTGCTCTCTGTCTGAGATTCTTTCCAAAGAGATTTGCGATTCCATATTCAGTTACAATATAATGAACATCCCCGCGGCTTGTGACAACCCCGGAACCCTGATTCAGGAAGAGAGAAATTCGGGAAACTTTTCCGCCCTTCGCAGTGGATGGAAGTGCTATGATAGGGCGTCCTTCTTTTGCTCTTGCTGCTCCTCGAATGAAGTCCACCTGTCCGCCGATCCCGCTGTAGATCATTTCTCCCATACTGTCCGCACAGACCTGACCAGTCAGATCCACTTCAATGGCTGAGTTGATTGCAGTCATTCTGTGGTTTCTTGCAATCCGGAACGGATCATTTGTGTAATGGCTTGGATGGAATTCGAAAAGAGGATTATTATCAATATAATTATAAAGATCCTGTGAACCCATTACGAATCCGGAAATAATCTTTCCTCTGTGAAATTCTTTCTTCTCATTCGTAATCACACCTTCTTCCAGAAGAGGAAGAATTCCGTCGCTGAACATTTCAGTATGAATCCCCAGATCTTTCTTGTCGAAAAGACATTTTAATGTTGCATTTGGGATACCGCCTATCCCCATCTGAATTGTAGCCTCGTCCTGAATCAGAGAAGCCACATTTTTTCCTATCTGAGTTTCGATTTCCCCCGGTTCTTCTGAAGGAAGTACAGTAGGATACTCATCAAAGAGCACGAATTTGTCCACCTGACTGACATGAATAAAACAGTCTCCCATTGCTCTAGGCATTTTGGAGTTGACCTGTGCAATTACAAATTTTGCGACTTCAGCACATGGTTTTGTAACTGAGGTCTCTACTCCATAACTCATATAACCGTATTTATCAGGAGGCGATACGTTGATCAATGCAATGTCAATCGGCCATTCTCCGCTTCTGACAAGAGCTGCAATTTCACCCAGGAATATCGGGATATAGTCTCCCTTTGCTTCATTTACTGTCTTCCGGATACTCGGACCAAGAAACCATGCATTGTGACGTATCCCCGGAATATCATGAAATTTATCAACTCCGAATGTGAGCAGGTGATTCATCTCCACACCTTCCAGCTCATTTCCTCTTCTTACAAGTGCATCTGTAAGAGAGGTCGGAAGAGTTGCATTTCCGGAAACAAAAATTCGATTTCCATTTTTCACATTCTTCACTGCTTCATCCGCAGTTACTGTATTTGCCTTAAAATGATCCTGCCATTTCATAAATTTTCTCCAGTCATTTAATGGAAAAATTTATCAGTAGGCTTTAATTGCAAATCATATTTTCCATAAGCGTCATTTCTATCCCAAGTCAGGCAATGCTGCTGAAAAAATTGATCTTTCTTCCATTAATTTCCGAGAATGAATTACAATTCTATTGACAGAAAAATAATCATGTCTTTAATCATTAGAATCTGAATTCAATAATAATAATAAATCGGAGAAGATTGATGAATCCGTTTATCGAATCTAAACTTATGTCCGCAGAAGATGCTGCGTCAAAAATCCCGCAAAAATGCACACTTGCAACCAGCGGTTTTACCCCTGCAGGTTATCCCAAAGTAATTCCTTTAGCTTTCGCCAAAAGAATTGAAGAAGATAAGAAAAAAGGCTATGAATTTGCTTTTAATCTTTATACAGGGGCTTCTACAGGTGATGAACTTGACGGTGCTCTTGCCAGAACGGGATGCATGAAAAAAAGACTTCCGTTCCAGTCACATCCCGATCTTCGCAATCTGATCAACTCCGGTGATGTTGATTTTGTCGATATGCATCTCAGCCATGTAGCTCATTATATTCGGGACGGTATTCTTGATCCGATTGATGTTGCAATCGTGGAAGCAGTAGATGTTACAAGTGACGGAAGGATTTATCTGACCACTTCTTCAGGAATGAGCAATACATATATCAACCTGGCCAAAGAGGTCTATATTGAACTTAACGAGCATCATAATATGGAACTGAAGGGATACCATGATATTTTTCAGCCGGAACCTCCTCCGCATGGAAAACCAATTAATGTAACCAGAGTTGATGACAGAATAGGAAGACCTTATGTACAGTGCAACCCTGCAAAAATCAAGGGAATAGTAAAAACAAACCTAATCGATTCTTCAGGCGATTTTAAGAGACCGGATGATGTGAGTGTAAAAATAGCAGAAAATATTCTGGAATTTATTTTATTTGAGATTAAAAAAGGCCGGATTCCTCCTGATTACCTGCCGTTTCAATCAGGTGTAGGCAACGTGGCAAATGCTGTGCTTTCCTGTGTAGCCCAGGATTCCCGTTTTAAGGAAATTGAAATGTGGACTGAAGTAATTCAGGATTCAATTTTTGATATTATTGATGCAGGCAAACTTAGATTTGCATCTTCTTCAGCACTGACATTTTCAAAGGCTGGTCAGGATCGTTTCCATCAGGAAATTATAGAACTTCGTTCCAAAATAATTATCCGTCCTCAGGAAATATCCAACCATCCAGGTCTTGTCCGCAGATTGGGTATCATTTCTATGAATACTGCATTAGAAGCAGATATTTTCGGCAATGTGAATTCGACTCATGTAAACGGTACAGGAATGATGAATGGTATCGGAGGGAGCGGTGATTTCGCAAGAAATGCCTACTTATCCATATTTATGGCTCCGTCTGTTGCCAAGAAAGGTGATATTTCTGCCTTTGTTCCGATGGTATCTCATGTGGATCATACAGAACATGATACTCAGGTGATTGTATCAGAACAGGGTCTGGCAGATATAAGAGGACTGGCACCCCGTAAACGGGCTGAACTCATCATTGAAAAATGTGTTCATCCATCTTACAAAGATATGCTGAAAGAATATCTTCAGTTTGCCATAAAGAATAATAAGACAAAGCATACCCCGCTTCAGCTGGATAAAGCGTTTGAATGGCATCTGCGTTTTATGAAGACAGGAAGCATGAAAACTCAATAGTTTTTTACAATGAAAAATTAATCTGCGGTTCCCCCTGCAGATTAATTTTCAATAAAATTCCTTATTCTATATATTCCTCTAGAGAGGTTTCTTTCCGTATTCCTTTTTCAAAGTCTCTGAAGTGAAATTAATCATATTCCGAACACTTTTATCATTATAATCGTAATCTCCGACAGTCTCCAGAAATTTTCTGAAATATTTTTCCGCGTTCTGTCTGTTCTTTTCTGAATGATTGCAGAATCCCAGAACATACAAGACTTCCGCATGAATTTTTGCCGAATCGTAGGAAGACTTTTCAACGGATGCCTGCTCAAGATACTTCAAAGAAGATTTACAGTCATTTTTGGAAAAATAATAAAATCCAACCTGATACAGTATATCTGAAGACTTTGGATCAACGGAAAGTGCCTTTTCATAATACTTCACGGTATTTGCATCGTCTTTCATTGAAGTGTATATGCTTGCTGTCACAAGATAGAAATCAGCCTGATCAGGGTATTTTTCAATCAGAGCCAGTGCCCTTGCCAGAGATGCTCTCATATCTCTTGTTCCGATCAGTTTGACGAGATTTTCTGCATCTTCCTGCATTTCTGCCTGCCTGTTTTTGCAGTAAGGAAAAAATACAAGAATGATAATAAGTGTTAATATTGTAGTGAGCTTTTTCATAACTTATCTGATTTTATATATCTGTACAAAATCGACAGAATTTGCATGTCCGCCAGGAGAACCGGAAAGAATCACAATAGTGTCTCCCTGTCTGAGAAGCCCCATTTCCTTGGATTTTTCATTCATATAATTGACCATATCCTGAAACTTTTCCATAATAGGAATTACGAAAGGATATACTCCTCTGTGCAGATTCATCTTTCTGGAAGTCATGAGGAAAGGAGTAAATGAATAAATCGGCATATCCGGCCTGAACTGTGAAGCAGTCCTTGCTGAAAGTCCGCTTCTGGTAAAATTCACAATTGCCTTTGCTCCCACATTTCTGGCAATCTGTTCTGCAGCCGATCCGAGAGCACTCCTCTCATTCTGTTCAAAATGCATTTCCGTCCTTCTGTGTTTTTCCAGTGCCGGACTTAAAAGTTCTGCCTCATGAATGATCTTAGTCATAATCGCAACAGATTCAATCGGATACATTCCGCTTGCAGATTCTGCGGAAAGCATTACCGCATCCGTTCCGTCAAGAACCGCATTCGCAACATCGCTTGCTTCTGCTCTCGTGGGTCTGGGATTGTCAATCATTGACTCGAGCATCTGAGTTGCGGTAATCACAGGCTTACCCTTAAGATTCATTCTGGCAATAATGTCCTTCTGCAGAAGAGGCACTCTTTCTGTTTCCAGTTCAACACCCAGATCTCCTCTTGCTATCATGATACCATCCGAAATTTCAATGATTTCATCTATATTGGATATAGCCTCCGGTCTTTCAATTTTTGCAATGAGTCCAGTAAATGTATCTCCCATATAACTTTTTGCAAGTTCCAGATCCTTTGCCCTTCGGACAAAGCTGAGTGCGATAAAATCAACACCGAGTTCCAGTGCAAACTTCAAATCCTGTATGTCTTTCTCAGAAAGAGCAGGTGCAGTGATGTTCGTGCCGGGAAGATTGATTCCCTTGTTGTTTTTGATTTTTCCGGGAACTATTGTTTCGAGCTGAACTCTTTCTTTTTCCTTTTTTCTGACGATTAAGACGATTTTACCGTCATCAATCAGCACTCTGTCGCCGACATTCACATCTTCCACAAAATGAGTATATGTAGTGCTGATCTCTTCCCGGTTTCCCAGAAAATCAGTCTTTGTGTTCAGCCAGATCAGATCACCTTCCTTTGTATCAAACTCATTGCCTTCAATTTTTCCGGTTCTGATTTTTGGTCCCTGCAGATCGGCAAGTATTCCGAGAGGTCTGCCTGCTCTCAGTTCGCACATTCTGAGCATATCGAAAACTTTTTTATGTTCCGAATGTGTAGAATGGGAAAAGTTCATTCTGGCGATATCCATACCTGCATCAATCAGTTTGGAAATCGTTTCTTCATTGTTGGAAGCAGGACCGATTGTACAGACTACTTTAGTCTTTTTGGATAGAAAATTTATGTTCATAATGACTCCTTAAGTCGCAGGAAATTGATGAGTTTATAAAACTAAAAAAAATCTGTCAGTAATTTTCAGATTTTTTTCTCGTACATATCATATTCAATGTTGAGTTTAGTGACTGCTTTTTCCATAATTATCAGTTTACAGATTACAGTTCTGATAATACTCAGAAGAAATCCTGGATTGATTTGAATGATTTTCTGCAGAATTTTGATATCGATCGAAGCAATCTTTGCTTTTTCGGAGCTGACAATCATTGTCTGATAACGGGGCATTGTAGCCACAAGAGATACTTCTCCGAAAAAATCGCCTGCTTCCAGATTTGTGATTTGATAAATTCTTTTATTGTATATTTTTACTACAGAAACGCTTCCCTGAAGCAGAAAGAACATCATTCCGTTTGAAGCATCACCTTCGCCGAAAATTCTGTCGCCTTTCTTCAGATTTGAACTGTACACACTGTGCACATATTTAAAAATATTGATGTTTTCAGTTCTGCTTTCCTTCAGACTGATTTCGAGATTGGAATCCAGATCAGGAATTTTCTTGATGAGTTTGTCAAGCGTTGTTTCAGCACGGAGAAGACGGGCAATTGTCGCCTTGAGAATGGACATCATCAGACTCGGATTCTGCTTGGTCTGCTCAATAAATTTCTTCTTACTGAAAAGAATCAGATCAGCTGAATCGGAACGTACTGCAATTGTTGCCGTTCTGGGCTGATTCGAAATCAAAGACAGTTCGCCGAAAAAATCACCTTTTCTGAGTATATTTACAAGTTCTTTTTTATTTTCTCCCCTGTTCTTAAATACAGAAAACTCTCCATTGAGGATGAAGTACATTGTCTCATTGGATGCATCATTTTCGGCAATGATCACCTCGCCTTTTTTTACAGAACGTATATCCGCTTCTTTCTTTTCGTTTTCGAGTTCTGTCTTCAGTGCATTGTTTGCCCTTTCGGTATTGATCAGTTTCCAAATAAAAGATTTCAGCTCAAGAAGTACAACCTCCGGATAGATCTCCACAACCTTCATAAAAACTTCCCGGTCAATAGGAACAACTTCTGCATAATCTGAAGTGACAAGCATTGTGGAAAGTCTCGCTCTGGATGTAAAAAAGGAAACATCCCCGAAGAAATCACCGGCTTCAAGCGTATGCAGTACCAAATTCTTATCGCCTACTCTCTTTACGGATTTTATCTCTCCCCGAACAATGAAATACATAAACCCGTTGGAGGGCTGAGTTTCAATATAGACCTTCTCTGCTTTTTTATAAGTCTCAGAATGAAGAGTCTGCAGAAAATCAATGACTTTGAGGTTGTTGATCCTCACCTTGTTCTGATTGAGTTTTGCAATCAAATCCGTCCTGAAATTTGAAAACCTCTGAAGATGTTTGTCGAGCTGAGACTCTGCCTTGAAAACTCTGGCAACGGCTGCTCTGAGGATGGAAAACATAAGAGAAGGGTTTGTGCGGGTCTGCTGAATGAATTTACTTTTGCTGAAACTGATGACCCTGGCTTTGTCTGATTTTACTTTGACAGTGGCAGTTCTAGGCTGATCGGAGACCAGTGCTATCTCCCCAAAAAACTCACCTGCAGGAAGCTGATTGATTTCCTCCTGATGATTTCCTCTGTTTTTCAGAACAGTCATATCTCCGGATACAATAAAGTACATTGTTTCGTTGGAAGCGTCCCCTTCAGACATAATTACGTCGCCAAGTTTATATTCCTTAGAATCAGTATCAGCGAGGAAATTACTGCTGATCATTTCTTTAATGTTCGGATTTCCCATATTTCACAATTTCCCCAAACATCTTCATGGAACAGTGTTTTCTTTCAAGTCTTTTTCAATTTTTCAAAAGGGCAACCCAAGCCGACAAATACATTCTCTTTTCACCTATCCCCCACAAAGTTTGAAGCAGGAGCAAACTTCTCGACACCGCTCCTTTTCCATAAAGGATAAGGGTTTGTTCTGAATTAAGCACTCACCTTACGCCTTTGGCTGCAGGTGGGGCGTTTTTGGAGTTTTGCCTATATTCGACGGGCTCACTACAAGTGCCGGCGTCTTTTTTTCGGGGTTGCCGCAAAGTATGGAAGCCGCTGCCCCGAACCCCGCTTTCCCTGTTTCTCTGAAATCAGCTGAACATCACAGACCGCATGGAAATGGAACCCATAGTGAGTCCCTTGACTGGAAAACTGATTTTGTCTTTTTCTGATGAGGCGCCCAGAATATACATCAAAGGATAATAATGATCAGGAGAAGGGACCGATTTCAGAGCAGCATCTCCAAGAGTTCTCCAGCTGTTTAATGATTTTATATTTCTTTCCAGGATCAGCTTTTCCACTGTGCTGTCGAAGGTTTCTGCCCAGGGATACCCGGATTTATCATTAAAACGTATTGTTCCGAGATTGTGCACAATATTTCCGCTTGCAAGAATCAGTACGCCCTCTTCACGGAGGAATCTGAGAGCCTGCCCCAGTCTGTAATGATAATCAGCATTGTCCTTTTCATAATTTATGCTCATCTGAAGAACAGGAATATCCGCTTTAGGATACATCTGAATCAGTATTTCCCAAGTACCGTGATCGAGTCCCCAGTCCTCTGTCTTTCCAATGCTGAATCCCTGCACTTTTTCTGAAATTTCCCTTGCAAGAGAAGGTGAGCCTGGGCAGCCGTATTTCAGTGTGTACAAATGTTCAGGAAATCCTCCAAAGTCATAAATTGTACCGGGAGGATCTGCTGTGCAGACGTAAGTTCCTTTAGTCAGCCAGTGGGCAGAGATGCACAGAATTGCTTTCGGTTTCTGTATGTCTTTTGCAATTTTTCTCCATACTCTGGTATACTCATTGTCTTCTACAGCATTCATTGGGGAACCGTGTCCCATAAACAGAACAGGCATCATAAGCGTATTTCAGGAAGGAAAGAAAAGCGTCTTGATTTCATCGAGATGTTTTTCAGCTTCCGATTCTCCTTTATTTATGATTTCATCATATCTGCGGAAATCGAAAAGATTGAATTCTTCCAGATGAAAATGCAGAAAACAGTCCATTCTCGAAAGCCGGGCCTTTGTAATCTCTCTTCCTTCCAGCATATTTGCTCTTCCCATAATTTTCAGTATAGGAGGATATTTTATATATTCCCAGAGACTTTTAAAAAGGGACTTCCCTGTCTCTTTTCTGTTTTCGAGAAGCTGATAAAGTCCTCTGTCCTTCAAAGGAGAAACATTTACAGACAGAATCCTGTCTGCACCCTTGTTTCGAATAAGGTTGTCAGGTACGTTGTTCAGAGTTCCTCCGTCTACAAGAAGATGTTCACCCAGAAACACTGGAGGAAAAACTGCAGGAAGACTCATTGCACAGAGGAGCGCCTCCCAGAGCGGACCCTTGTCAAATACATACTCCTCTCCTGTCTGAAGATCAATTGCAGATGTGACAAACGGAATATGATAGTCTTCAATTCTCTCATCTCTGAAAACCTCTTTCAGCATCTTCTTCATTCTTTTGCCCTTATAGAAAGAGATCAGAGGAATCGTAGGATCGAAAGGACTTTCCAGGCTGCCGAAAAACTTACGGACAGTCTTTTCAATTTCGGAAGCCATATCTCCTCTTGCATAAAGGGCGCCGACAACGGCCCCCATTGAAGATCCTGAAACAAAGTCAAAATGGATTTTTTCTCTCTCAAGAACACGAAGAAGCCCTACATGCGCAAGTGCACGTGCACCGCCGCCGCCGAGAGTCAGTCCTCTTGTACGGGAGACAATAAATCTGGAAAGAAGTTCTCTATTGTAGAAAATCTTCTCATTGGAAGATTCACCGGCGGGATACATTGTATTTTTTTCCTGAATATAACGGATGCCTCTGCCTTCAAAATTGCGGATATCAGTCCTTATCTTTCGAAAAAAATCCAGCTTGTTTGTCCAGGCCAGATTCACCTCATTTTCATAAAAAATTATATAATCAGCATGACTTGCAATATGTTCGAACATGAAAAAATCATTAATTCTGTCCAGCTTAAGATGAATCACCGGGTATTTCTGACGGTTCTCACTCAGAAATTTCAGAATCTTTTCCTGATTCAGACCCTTGAAACTGTCCGGATTGAGGATGATGGATTTTTTACCTGTCTCCTGTTCGCAGTATCTTACAACTCTGGTCACCTCTGCACTGAAATCCTGTATTGCATCAAACTTCACATGACAGATAAATCTTCTAGGATAATTCT
>JBPOJG010000360.1:0-2663 GCA_052033835.1 Spirochaetota bacterium | reverse complement strand
TGTACAGACTGGAGTATAGAGGTTATGACTCAGCCGGAGTTGCTGTACTGGATGATGGCGAGATAGAGATTCGAAAAGATCAGGGGAAAATCAGAAATTTGGAAAAACTTCTGAAAGAACAGCCTGTGGAAGGGAATATTGGAATCGGCCATACAAGATGGGCTACCCATGGCGAGCCGAATGCAGTAAATGCTCACCCTCATTACAATTTTCATCAAAGCATTGCTGTAGTGCACAACGGAATCATTGAAAACTTTGATCATTTAAGAAAAGAGCTTCAGTCCAAAAGGTTTATTTTCGTTTCAGATACTGATACGGAAACGATACCTCAGCTGATAGATTACAATCGTCGGACTTATAAAGAAGATTTTGATCTTATGAAAAATACGATTGCACAGCTCGAAGGGCGATTTGCTTTTCTTGTGCTGATGGAAAACAGACCGGACAGAATCTTCTTCTGCAAGAACGGATCACCTTTGATTTACGGAAGAAATGAAAATGAAGGTTTTTTAGTCAGTGACAGTTCTGCATTTATTGCTTCCGTCAAAGAGCAGTCTTATATTCAGGATGGGGATTGGGGCTGGATTACCAGAAAAGAAATCTTCCTTTTCGATGCTGACGGAAATCCAAGAGAACCTGAAATGGTTCCTGTCATTCAGGATACAAGCATATATGAAAAGGGCAGTTATGATCATTATATGCAGAAAGAAATTTTTGAACAGCCTCTGGTTGTGGAAAGAATTCTGAGTGAAAGAATTAATGATCAGGGAGAAATTATTTTTCCTGAGATGAGACTGAGCAATGATTTTCAGGCAAAACTTTTCAGAGTTGTATTTACAAGTGCAGGCACATCTCTTCATGCTGCTCTGATCGGCAGACTGTATATTGAAAAATTTGCGAAGACGATGACCGAAGTGGAATTTTCTTCAGAATTCAGGTATAGAAATCCTGTTCTTGGGGGCGACACCCTTGTGATCGGGATTTCTCAAAGCGGCGAGACTGCTGATACACTTGCGAGTGTCCTTGCGGCCAGAGCAAAATTTCTGAAAGTACTCTCTTTTGTAAATCAGATCAATTCTTCGATTGCGAGAGAATCAACTGCAGTCATCAATCTGTTTGCAGGTCCTGAAATCGGTGTTGCATCCACAAAAGCATATGTGGCTGAACTTGTCAGTCTGCTTCTCTTTTCACTGCATCTTGCAAGACTCAAGTGGGTTCTCACTACTGAACAGGTAAAAGAAATCCTCGAAGAAGTTAAGAAACTTCCGGATCAGATCAATTCGATTCTCGCAAAATCAGAAGAGATCAGGAAAATAGCAGAAGATATGAAAGAAAAAAGAGACTTCATTTTTCTTGGAAGATCTTTTGAACATGCAACAGCACTTGAAGGTGCACTCAAGCTGAAAGAAATTTCCTATGCTCACGCCTCAGGTTATGCCGGAGGGGAATTTAAGCACGGCCCGATTGCTCTTGTTTCAAGGGAAGTCCCTGTGATCTGCATCTGTCCAAAGAATGAAGTTTATACAAAGATGGTATCCAATCTGGAAGAAGTTCGTGCAAGAAACGGAATCATTTTCTCCATTTATACTGAGGGAGATGAGCAGGTTCCTAGACTTTCCAACTATTCCTTTTCGATACCGGAATGTTCCGAATATATAGCTCCTATATTATCAGTCATCCCTTTACAGCTGCTCGCTTATTATGTTGCAGTTGCCAAAGGATGTGAGCCGGATCAGCCTAGAAACCTAGCAAAAGCAGTTACAGTAGAATAAAAACTCTCAGGGATCAGAGTCCTTCTTTGATCCCTTGTCTTCTTTTTTATAATCATCATAAGTCCTCACTATAAAAAACACTAAGGCACCCAGAATGAGCAGAATCCCGCCGACTAGAAACGGAAGGAGGAAATCAGGAGATGATGGCATTGTGCTCATAATACTTTCTTTATACAGAATTCAGAACTTCTCTGCAAACACTTTTTATTTTTAAGAATCCCATATCGGTAATACCCAGATTTCTAATGTCCTCAAGAGCGGAAAGACTGACACAGCTCCACGCTTGCAAGATTAGAAATCTGAGAAATACTGAGGTTCTCTTTTTCCTTATTTTTTAATGATGAATATGAAAGCTGTGCAGAGACTTGATGTACTGCACTCTTTCATAGTCAAACGGTGAATGGTATTTCACTGCACTCATACTTCCGATCATCTGTCTCACTGATTCATATTCATGAGTTTCCAGCCAATGAAGCATTTCATTCTCAATTGTCTTGATTTTCCCAAAACCTTCACGGATGAGAACCGAACAGAGCATTGCTGAATGTGCTCCTGCCAGAAGAAGTTTGAGAACATCTTCTGCTCTGTGCACTCCTCCGGTGCCGGCAAGATCCGCTTTCACTCTGGAATGAAGAAGAGCAATCCATCTTAAAGAAAGTCTGAGTTCATGAGGAGTTGATAAGTGCACATGCGGTTTGACTTCCAGATGTTCCAGATCAAAATCAGGCTGATAGAATCTGTTGAAAAGAACAAGTGCATCTGCACCCATATTGGAAAATTTCTGAGCGCAGTTCATCAGATTGCTGAAATAGGGACTGAGTTTCAGAGCTATCGGAATGGATACTGTCTTTCTGACCTGCCAGAGAGTTTCAGCAAAATCCTCTTCCAGAT
>JBPOJG010000511.1:0-5570 GCA_052033835.1 Spirochaetota bacterium | reverse complement strand
AAACCCTGGAACTTGCAGGAAAAAGAAAGAGTATTCAAAAGAATCATTGAACTGGGAATTCAGGGAGCTGAAGTCGGTTTTGCAAGTGCCAGTGATACTGATTTTGCTTCCTGCAGAAGACTTGCAGAAATCGCGCCGGACAATATCACGATTGCAAGTCTGTCCCGTGCAAATGAAAAAGAGATCACTCTTTCCTGGGATGCAGTCAAATATTCCGCCAGACCGAGGGTACATATTGTATTTCCAGTCAGCAGAAATATTATAGAAAATGTGATACGGACCTCCAAGGAAGACGCAATACAGAAGGTATCAAATGCAATACGTTTTGCAAGAAAACTGACAGGCAGCAGAGGAACAGTCCAGTTCTCAGGAGAACATTTCGGAGAGTGCAGAAACGATCTGGAATATGCATTGGATTTTTTTGAAGAAGCAGTCCGTCAGGGTGCGGATGTCATCAATTTTCCGAACACAGTGGAAAGATTCAGACCGTTTGAATTCATTCGAATGCTGTCCTTTGGTGTGGAAAGATTCAAGGACAGAGCTGTTCTTTCAGTGCATACTCACAATGATCTGGGAATGGCAACCGCCACAACAGTAGAAAGTTATTTTGCGGGCGTGGTGCAGATGGAAACAACTTTGGGAGGTTTGGGAGAAAGAGCAGGAAATACAAATTTCTTTGAAGTGGCCTGTGCACTGCACAACTGCGGAATTGAAACTGGTATAAATTATCATTATATTTCAGATACAGCAGAAATGATTTCTGAAATGAGCGGGATTCCTGTTCATCCGAAAGCACCTCTGGTAGGAAGCGAGGTATTCTCACACAGAAGCGGAATTCATCAGGACGGAGTTGCCAAGACAATCAAAAGTCAGCAGAATGCATACGGAACAGTCGCTCCTGAATTTATAGGGAGAAAAGACGGCCACAAAATCAGATTTACGAGCCAGTCAGGAAAATCCGCAATACAATATATGCTCGAGAGCAGAGGGATCGAAATCACCGATGAAAAGGCCAGAAAGTTTCAGCCTATTCTGAAGAAGATTTCAGAGGAGAACGGTGAACTCGATGAGGAAAAAATTGCAATGGTTTTGGCTGAAGGATGAGAATAGAAGCAGAAGTTCAGATTTCTGCTTTCATTTTCTGCTTCTGATTATCTGTGCACCAACTATTATCAAAGGAAATACAAGTTCAGGAACAAGATATCCTATCCAGACAGGTGCAGGCTCAGGAAGACCTACAATTGCAATGGAAACAAGTCTTCCGACTGCACCCAAAAAAACACCGAGTGCGATCAGGTAAATTAAAATACTATGGGCTCGTACTGTCCAAGCCGTCCAAATACTGATAATGCCCATTGAAAGATATACACCAGCCATAAAACGGTGTACATTGTCCAATCTAGGTGTTGTATTCGGCTGACCGAGAATCATCTGCAGAGTACCGCCAAAAAGCGCAATAGCACCGACTAAAAGGAGAGATATCTGCACTACTCTCGTACTAAGCTGCTTATTTGTATTTTCATTCATGAAAGCAAAATATTGACAGAGCAGTATTCGTCAACAGTTTCTCAGTTGCACCGGCTTTTATCGCCGCTTGCACTGCCTTGACTTGCACCAGGATTTGTCGCCGGAAGCTATCCCTTTACAGTCACCGCTGGAAATATCGCAAACAGAATCAAAATGAGTTTCTTCAAGAAGCATCCGCTCTCCAGTCAACTCCAGAGTACACTTCATTCAGCTCCAAAACACAGTCGATGGATTCAATCAAAAAATCTGTTCCTTCACGGGACTCAGAGAATAGCCAGTTTCCTGTTTCCAGTTTCTTGAATTTTTCCATTTTGGGAGACTCGGAAGAAATAAGTATATATTCCTGCAAAGATTCAATCTGACGGTAGAAAGAAAATTTACTTCCTTTATCATAGTCTTCTGTAGATTTGGAAAGCACTTCGATCAGCACGACTGGATTCAAAAGAGTATCAAATTTATCATCCAACAGAACCGGTTTCCCGCAGACTATGCTCAGATCAGGATAAGTGTACAGGCCGGATTTATCCACCTTGACCCTTAGATCGGAGGGGAAAATTCTGCAAGGTTTCCCTTTTAAGAATGTCCAGATAATGCCGAAAGTATTTCCCACAATCGTATTATGATTCAGCCCAGCTCCGGCCATCGCAAAAATTTCTCCGGCAAAGAACTCGCTTTTAAAAGAAGCCTTGCGTTCCATTTCCAGGTATTCCGCTTCGGTGTATGTTAATTTTTTTGCAGGTTCCATATCCAGTCTCTTGTTACCAGCAAATCAGGAATTAAAAAAATGGCAAGCCCATTAGGAAGGCTTTTGAATTTCTCCTTCCTTTGGTCGTCGAAATGACAATCAGTTGCACCAGCTTTTATCTGCACTTGCAATTGCCTTGCACTGTCTGGACTTGCACCATGACTTGTCCTTGGAGGCAATTCCCTTGCAGTCATTGTCGCTGCCGGAGCACCAACTCTTGTCACCGCTTGCCCAGGCCTTGCAGAAATTGGACTTGCACCAGGACTTGTCTCTGGAGGCGATTCCTTTGCAGTCGCTCGACTGGCACCAGGATTTGTCCTTAGAGGCAATTCCCTTGCAGTCATTTGTCGTACACCAAGACTTGTCGCCGGATGCGATCCCTTTGCAGTCACCGCTCGAAAGATCTGAAACAGAATCAAAATCGGACGACAAGAGCGGGATGCACAGAAACAGAAAGCTGAATATTATTTTTTTCATAAGATTCTCCTGTGAATTAGACTTTCGTTTTACTGTAAATTCATCAACTTATTTATACAGACTGAACTCTTTTCCAAAAAAACAGGACACTGGAACGGATAAAATTTCCGGCAAAATGTCCGGCAAAATTTCCGGCAAAAAACAAAAAAAATGTTGAAAATATTGGATAAAATCGAAACATAAATCTCAGGAGATTTCCGGCAAAAAATGGACGAATCCACAGCCTTAATGGAACCGATGCTCCCTAGACTGAAGATGAGAAATCTTGAGGACCTTGTGCTTGAACTTGTGAGACAGTCCAGCTCTCTCGCAAGTCAAGTGCATCCTGATATTATTTCCGCTGTCGGAAATCTGGTCAGATCCATGAACTGTTATTACTCCAATCTGATTGAAGGGCACAATACACATCCCTGGGACATTGAAATGGCACTGACAGAAGATTATTCCAAAGAACCGGAAAAAAGAAATCTTCAGCTGGAAGCGGTGGCTCATATCCATGTTCAGAAAAAAATTGATGAAGGAGAGGATATACCCGAATACCCTTTATCATTAAAATATATCACATGGCTTCATAAGGAATTCTGCACAAATCTCCCTCAGGAACTTCTTTATGCAGAGACTCCGGATACCGGAAAAAAAGCAAAGGTCATTCCGGGAACATTCAGAAAACATACAGTCAAAGTGGGATATCATATACCTCCGTTTCCAGCAAACCTTCCTCTCTTCATGGAGCGTTTTGAAGAAGCCTACAATCCAAAATATCTGAACAAGGCACAGAGAATTGTCGCAGCAGCTGCAGCACATCACCGTCTTCTCTGGATTCATCCTTTTCTCGATGGAAACGGAAGAGTGAGCAGGCTTATGTCCTATTCCGTTCTGATGAAGGAAAACATTGGAGGAATTCTCTGGTCTGCTGCCAGAGGGCTCGCGAGAAACGTCGGAGAATATAAGAGATTTCTAATGGAGGCTGATGAGCCGCGACTTGGAAATCTGGACGGGCGCGGAACTCTGTCTGAAAAAAATCTGCTTAATTTCTGCACCTTCTTTCTGGAAACCTGCCTGGATCAGATCAAGTATATGTCTTCACTGCTTCGCTTGAATGATTTTTTGAACAGAATGGAAAAGTTCACTGAAGAGGAAATCAGGCAAAAAAAACTTCCCAAGGGTTCGTACACTGTTCTCAGAGAAGCATTCCTCATGGGAAAGCTGGAAAGAAGCAGAATCCAGTCCATTACCGGATACAAGGAACGATCTGCAAGAGAGATAATATCTTCACTTATTAAAAGAAGACTTCTTGTATCAAGTCATCATAAGGACAGTCTTAGGCTCGGGTTTCCGCTCGATGCAGTAGAAAAGTGGTTTCCCGGCCTGTATCCTGAACTGAATCTGAAACAGTTTATGGTCTGACGACAAGCTCGTGTGACAATGATGCAGCGACTCTACTTGAGTCTTAAACTCAAAGCTGTACATTTAAAAATGAATTGACCCGGTACATACTGAAAAAGGATTTTGGTTATGGAGGGGCAGAATGATCAAATCCATAAATATATTGATTATCATTTCTTTTTTCGCTCAGTGCACTCAAAAATCAAACAGTGAACTCGGGGCAAATATTCTTTACGGGGCATACAAAACAAATCAGGTCAATTTGACGGGAAGAGCAAGCAAGGGGCCGATCAAGAATGGAAATGTTTTCATCACTGCTCTGAGAAGCGACGGAACCTGCAATAAGGCAGACAGAGCCTTGGGCACCGGCTACACTGATCTAAACGGGGATTTTTCCATCTTTTATTCCAAGACTGGAAATCCTGTCTGCGTTTTTGTTCTGCCGAATTCCTCAGGCACATCCAAAATGTATGACGAGAAGGCAGATGCAGACATCGCATGGACCGATGCAAATTCCTCTCTCATCATGACAATGAGAGAACCTCCTTCCATCAAGAAAAGTGCAAACGTCATGCCTTTTGGAAAACTAGGACTGAACAGACTATCCTCACTTCTCAAAGGAAACACTGATCCGGCAAAAGCAGATTCTGCAGTAAAGCAGGTCAACAAGGAACTGACCATCCGTTTCGGTCTGAATACAGGAATCAACGGGGCGTCCAAGAATGTCTCCTCCAAGGCATCTATCAACGGTGACTCTTATCCGGAAATCACTGATATTCAGGCAGACCTCAGCAGTCCAGACGATCCTTATGCAGTCAAGATGAATCTCATCATGGCAGGGATGTCTTATATGGCAAATCAGGTCAAGGATGGGAAGACAGTCTCCGACAAGGATATAGAAAAAATCATGACGGCCTTTTCCAGTGATTTTGAAGACGGACTCTTTGACGGAAAGGACAAGTCAGGAAGCGCGATTACGGTTCCCGGACCGACTCCGATCACTTTCAGCGGAAATCCTCTCACAGACAATCTGGGAGCGGCAATCTCAAACTATGTAAAGGAAGGAGGAAAGATCAGCAGCACATTCACTGTCACTGCATCGAGTATCGCATCATCATTAACTTTTAATGACAATGCAGTCATCACTCTGTCCGGTGCAGTTCCGGGACTGACTTTCTTGAATTCTCAGTTTATGCTGATCAAAGGAATGACAATGCCTCCGATCACACCGGCTTTCAGCGGCGGAACTCTGACCTCCTGCTCCATCTCCCCTGCACTGCCCTCAGGACTCACTCTGAATGCAGCCACCTGCGAAATCTCAGGCACGCCGGCCACAACTCAGCATCTTACCTCCTACACAGTATCAGCGACAAACGGAAGCGGGACAGGGACTGCTGTCATCGGAATCATGATTGCGAGCAATACAACCGCAACA
>JBPOJG010000243.1:0-30638 GCA_052033835.1 Spirochaetota bacterium | reverse complement strand
TGAGAATGGCGTAGTATTTGGATTTTTCGAAGTCATATCCTGTTTCACTTGCTAAATCCTTTAACTCTTTCCATTTCCTTTTGATATCAGAAAGTTTTCCAGCTAAATTGGGATAGCCTTGTTTCCTAAAATAACTCTCACTCAAGTTTTCTTCAAAGTAAAGTTGTCCGTCTAGTTGTTCAAAGGGATAATTTATTTCTTTTTGGAGAAAATCCTGTTTGTTAAAATTTGTTGAATCTTTATATATATCTATATAATCAACGATCTTCTCTCTATTTTTGTCCCATAAATATTTTATAATGTCATATAATGCAACATCTGCAGTAGATTCGAATGTAGAAATTTGATTTCCATTTCTAGAATAATTCCTTTTCAGAAAACTGATTGCACTCAATCCTTCTCCAGGCTGAAGGATATATTCATTAATTCTGTTGCTATTCTTTTTTGATGGAGAACCCTCTTTTTCATTTCCATATTTATATATTTGTAATTCTTTTTGATTTTCAATAAAGAGTTTATTTTTGCTAATATCTGCTTTTATTTCCTCGAAAATTGGCTTATAAGATTTATCGTTCCTTTCCTTTGCTATTCTTCTAGTAGCAGAGTTTATATCAGATTCACTTAATCTGTAAAACTTTACATTATACTCCCCATTCAGACTGCATTTTCTTCCGACTTCTCCATAAATTTTTTCACCGTTTACAATTTGATAGTGAAGCTGCTTGAACGTTCTCACATTTTTTACAGCGCCGAGGTAGCGTTCTATTTTTTTGTAAGTAGGTTGATAATCATCATTACTGTCTTTTTTCTCGAAAGGTAGGATTACCCAGTATACTTGCAGAAAATCATCAATTTGATCTTTCACTCCTGAAATGGTTTCATAATCGGGAATATACTGTTTAGCAATTTCTACTAACCTGTTTTTAACTTTAACTATAATATCCTGTCCAAATTTGTTCGGATCACCTTCAATGCCAATTTTTACAATAAAGCGATTCGGAAAAGATCGATTATCCTGTTTAATTTCTTTTTTATCAAAGCTCGGGAATATGATTTCACACTTATCTTTCTCTTCTGGTAATTCAGACAATGCAAACCCAATCAAATCGCTGAGCAGTCTACTTCCTGCATATAAATCATGAGTTTTGCGAGCTTGGGCAATGAAGGACTGAACAGGACCAATAATGAAAAGGAAAAGGTAATTAGACATCGGCTCCGCCCAAGAACATTGGAGTGATTACTTCGCATTCGAATTTGACGGTTTCCAATCGATATCTCCTGAATTCACAATCCTGTCGAAAGTTCAGTTTTGATCAACATATTTTCCGCACAGTCTGACATTTTTTCTTTATCGACACAAAAAGACCGAAAGTAAAAACCTACTTTTGCCTCTCCGCAACTCGGTTTCAATTCTATGTCGGGCAAAAAAATGTAACTGCGAAGTGTATCTGCTTCGCAGTTACGAGTAGAGGGTAAATATAGTTCCTTATTATCAATACTGTATTGCATCGATGGGACAGGTCTCTTTGAGTGGCTGCATTCTGTCTGTAGGACTTGATTCAGATACGGGAACGAGTTGGACTGTTCTGTGAATGACTATATCAATTTTGAATGAGGTTTGATTCAGATGGAATTTGTCATCCTGGAGAGGAGCAACGTAGGTGGTGTGTTGAAGGAACTTGAAGCAGCATTTCATAAATTCAGGATACCTCCCTTTCAGTCTGAAAAGAAATTCTGACGATCTGGAAAGAGAGCAGTACGATCAGGACTGCAATGCAGAGTTCCTGGGTAGGGGAAAATGAGTCGGTAAAGAGTTTTCCTCGGCTGTCTGCACGGAAAATTTCCAGGAAGAAACGAAATGCTGAATAATAGGCGAGGTATATTATCAATCTGTTCTCTTTCAGCCTTGTCTGGAACAGGAAGAAGAGAGTCAGTGCAAAAATGGATTCGAGTTCTCTGGCAGGAAATCTTTCGAGAAACGGGAAACTGACAGGGATGCCGTAACAGCATCCTGCAAGAGAGCAACCTACTCTGCCGATTCCGTGTGCTGCTGCGATGGATGGCATAAGCCTGTGGAATAGTTCTTTTTTGGGAAGACCGAGAACGGTCAGAAGAACATAGGAATACAGTATAAAAAACAGCAGTGCGGGAAAAAAAGAAAAGCCTGCATTCAGGATTCTGCTGTAGATGCTCATACCTTTCAGTTCAGGATAGAGAAAGGAACTGAATACGCTTCCGGAGAAGAATGCAAGGACAGCAGCAAGGGTCATGTACAGTATAAAATAATCAATATCTGTATTATATGCCCATCCGGAAGAGTTTCTCTGGAATATCAGGATAGCGGCGATCAGAGAGATTCCGATCATTAAATTGTATATAGGAAAAGAACCTAGATCAATGAGAGGATGAAGGATGTGTGCTGAAATCATTCTTTTCTCCTGATTTGAAAATTGGTTCCATTGTGTTTATTCGGCTGGGGAAGAATTTCTTCGGAAGGATACATTGTATTTCATTCGAAAAGAATACACTGGCACGAGGAACGAAAGGGGCAGTCAACCCCTCCCGATTCCCCGATTCAGAAATCACATAAAGTGAATTCATATTTCTTACTAAACCTGAACTTCTTCTTTTTTCTGGACGAATGCAAAAATCCCTCCGATGAGAAAAAGAACAACTGGGATCAGAGAAAAGAAATTGAACGTCACAAGGGTAAGACCGGAAAGAACAGTTGCGGCAAGCAAAAGTATTCCTGATAGTGTAGGTTTCCCTTTTCCTAAAAGTCCTCCCACAAATCCAAGCAAAACTGCCAACAGTCCTAAATACATAAATGTACTGGCAGAATCATTCACTGCAGATTGAGACTTTTCTGCAAATGCAGTCATCCCTGCAGCACAGGCCCCTGCGCAAACTGCTCCAGGAAGCTGAATCACAGCTCCTATAATCCCCATAATCAAGGGCACAACAGATGTTCCTCTTGTTTTCATTCCATACTCCATCATTAAAATTTGAGGATCGATGAATTGATCCTGTATTAGATTCGCATAAATGATTGAGTTTATCCAGTACTGATCTGTACGAATAAGGTTTTTTTTGGGAAAAAAGAATGGCTGTATTGAGTTGAGGTCTCAGTTTCGGGAGGGATTGGGGGATGTCGGGTTCGGAGTCCGGGGTTCAGGGCTCGGAGAACTGCGGTGTTTTTTAATGATATAATATCCTAATCCAGAAAGCCGGTCATCGAGCAGGGCGACAGCCCGTATCGAGATGCCTTCAGCGAAAGAGCCGGTTGCTGAGTGTCTGCCATTGAGATATAAATTATCCCAATCGAAAGACAAGGCAGACGTATCGAGGCACCGTATTTCATAAGTGCATTGACAGAAGTTTTTTCAGTCTGTCACGGAACATTTCTCTTGCACTTTCCGGGCCGAGGATTTCAAGAAGACCGTTCCATTTGAAAACATAGGTCAGTACTTCCATTTCATCGTACGCAGAAACCTTCCAGATAAAATGATCTTCCTTTTCCTCCCAGGTTCCTTCCTTTCTTCTCTTCATTACCGCCTTTCTGTTTTCCTTGGGAACACGGATTATGAATTCAGCAGGTGTCACCCCGTCCAGTTTTGCAATACTGAATGTGTCTTTATAAAAATCACTGACGGAAAAAGGAGGAACAGGAGTTGGAGTCAAGTCTATCTGTTTGATTCTGTCTCCCTCAGTATTCACTTCCTCAATGCTGTGCAAAAGGAGCTGAATCCAGTTCTTTTCCTTCACCCGGTAGACAATGAGAACCCAGTGCCCGTCCCGATGCACGATTTTCACAGGAACTGAATTGGAAAAGATTTCCGTCTTCCCCAGCCTGTCTTTTTTATACTTTATCTTTACAAGAAAGCTGTATCTGATTGCCAATGTAAGAAAACTGATAAATGCCAGAGGATATTCCTGTTCTAAAATCTGATGCAAAATATCCCAGTGAACAGCCCCTTCCTTTCCTGCAAAAGCAAGGGAAAAAATCAAAAGCATTTTATATACTGGAGATTTTTTCAGATCTTTCGGGAAGGCTGTCAGATCTTTTTTTCGGACAAAATAACTTCCTCTCTTGTCTCCTATGATATGAAAATCACGGTCATACTGATTATATAATTTTTTAGCCTGTCGGAAAGTCCTGTCCCAGTTTTCTTTGGCATTATCTTCAGAAAAATGAAACAGAATATCCGTTGCAGTTTTTCCGGACATCCTTCTGGATACCTTTCCGGAATTGGCAGGATTAAAATACTTTCCTGCAGATTCTATCAATCCGAATACCTGAAGCATATCCTGCAGGTTCCCCAGCTTCAGTTCGTTTGTTTCCCTGTTTGGTGCTTTTGTATTTTTTTCTGATGACATATTCATTATCCTTCTTTTCTGCAGACGGAAAGGTTCAATCAAATCTGCCCTTTCCGTTCTGCAGATCGTCCAAGTTTACTTGCCTGCTTCTCCCACCAGAAACTTTCCGTCCCCTCTGGAAGGTTCCCAGTAGATCCTGCCTTTCAGCTCTGAAGGAATTTTAAATACAAGTTTAGTATTCTTCTGAGTCAGAGGATTCAGCTGTTCCAAAAATACTCCCCATCCGTCCAGCATAATAGTCTCAGACTTTTCATACTCATAATCCTTGCCATCATAATTTACAGACACCTTCCCTTCTCCGCCGATCATCCTGCTTTCCTTGTCGGTGTTCTTGTAGCTGACATCCAGGATCAGATACTTATTTCCTTCCTCAGGATCAAGCTTGACAAACATATTTCCAGTATCGACTGATTTCTGAATTTTAAATCCCTTCAGGGTGATTTCAAAATAGGAAGACTGGAGTTTTTCCCCCACAGTCGGCACCTTGACTTCAGCCTTAGGCTTAGAGTCGCCTGACTGACCGTTCTGTCCTTCCTTACCGTCTTTCCCGCCTGCCAAAATAAACAGACAAAGCACAGATGCAACTGCAGCACCCGCCCACAATTTTCCTTTCTCCGACTCCTCCGATTTATAAACCGCATACAGACCATAAAAAGGTATAAAATACATCCACTTAGATTTCATTTAACTCTCCTGATCTGAAGAGCTTAACCGAAAACAGCCTTTCCATCCAGTACCGATCTGTACAAATAAGAATTTTTTTCGGGTTTTTTTTCGCAGGGAGGGAGAATTTTTCTTATACAATAAATTCAGCTTACAGGATATTGAATCACGAAATTTTAATTAATGAATAAACGTAGAAATTCAGTCCGTTTTCAAGCCTAAAGCCTCTCTCCGAAAACGACCTCACAGAAACTGCGAAGTCATAATGATCCATTCCTTTATATTATTCTGTCTTTTCGTATATCCCTCAGAAAAGGCAGAGAAGCTCTGTATTCATAAAGTTCTTTTTTTGAAATCACAGTCTCGAGGACTTCTTCTTTTTCAGACTGAATGATTTTTTCATACCCGGAAGGGTAAAAAATACCTGTATATCCATTATAATGATTTTTCTTCAGTCCGCCGGAATTCCCGATCCGATTTACCCCTGCAAAATATGCCTGATTCTCCACTGCTCTTGCACGAAGAAGAGAAAGCCAGTGATGAATTCTGACAGTTGGCCAGTTGGCAGATACAATATAAAGATCAGTTTCTCCTGCAGTCCCTCTGAAAAGTTCAGGGAATCTGAGATCAAAACAGACAGAAAGATTTATTCTGAACCCTTTCCAATGAAAGCCCGCCCTGTCTTGACCGGCCGTAAAAAAACGGTCTTCACCTCCGAATGAAAAAGGATAATTTTTTTTATATCTGCAGATGATCTTTCCGCCTGCAGCGACAGAGAGAGTATTCCAAGGTTTCCCGGACCTGTTCTTCAGATAAAGCCCGCCGCATACTGCACCTCCGGTTTTCGCTGAAAGTTCCATAAGAAAACTTTCAGTTTCATCTTCCTCTTCTTCTGCAAACTTCTCTGACCTCATCGTAAATCCCAGTGCAAATGCTTCAGGAAGAACGATAAGATCCGGGACATTAGGGAGGGATTCGGTAAGTAGACTTACTTTTTCAAAGTTTACTTTTTTGTTTTCCCAGACAATATCCGTCTGAAAAAGAGCCAGACGAAGATTTTCCTCAGTAGGGTTTTTCGCCGACATAATTTCCGGGAGGATAATAATTACAGACCCATACCTCAGAATTTCCGCAAACTGCAGCACCGCACCCAAGCTTTTTAGAGTTTTTCCAGACTACCTGAGTATAATGACCGCAGACCGCTCCTGGAGCACATCTGTTTGACTGATAATTATAATCTCGTTCTTCATCATGCCACATTTTCACCGGATCGGATGAAGAAAGCTCCCGCCCCATCGACCATGCAAGGTTTTCCCCGTAATCGTCTGCTGTTCTGTGCTGCATTTTGCATCCTCGTGAAGTCTTCAGATGATTTGCCCATTCCTGCGCATAGGCTGCAATGTTTTTATCCCAGACAAGTTCAGGAAGATTCTTTATTTTTCTATACTTGTTGTGGGCTTCCGTAATTCCTTTCATTCTGCCTTCTTCTGAACCGTTTGCGACAGCAGGAACATCCTTTTCAGGAGGAGCCTCTGATGAGGAAGGAACTTCACCCAGCACGACTGCAGGGTCAAGATCCTTTCCGTTCACAATCAGTCTGCAGTCAGACGATTTGCAGGATTTTTTCAATGATTTCACGCTGACGGAAGTCCCGTTATCTGAATAAGCCCAGGACTTGGAAAGCATATTATATGCCTGGTCTACTTTTGACTTTTCATACGAAAGCAGGAGAAGAGGAAGCAGGATCAATAGAATTACAGTATATTTCATAGAAAGCAATTTACTCTGAACTGGAAAATTTCAACTCATTTTTAAAAAAGGGTAAAAAATTTATGCAACAAAGTACATTCCGATTTTTCCTTTTCCTTTGACCGGAAGATTTCCTCTGAATTCACAATTGAACTCATCTTTGATCTGTTCGAATACGGATTCGCTGATGTTGATTCTGCCGGGCTCGCTTCCTGTTTCCATTCTGCTGGCCAGATTTACAGTATCCCCCCAGATATCGTACAGAAATTTCTTTTTTCCTATCACTCCTGCCACGACAGGTCCAGTATGTATTCCGACTCGAAGTTCGTGAAAAGGATGTTCAGATGAAAGTGATTTCATAAACTCTATCATTTCTTTAGCAGCTCTGACACAGCTGACTGCATGATCGGTGCTTGGAGCAGGAAGACCGCCTGCACACATATAGGCATCCCCTATTGTTTTCAGCTTCTCGAGAGAAAATTTGTCCATAATTTCATCAAACGCTGTAAAACAGTAATCGAGTTCACTTACAATCTCCTCAGGTGTCAGATTCTGAGAGACCTTCGTAAAGCCGACAAAGTCAGCAAACAGAATTGTAGCCTGAGGAATGTAGACAGGTGTTACACTTCCCTTGATTTTAAGCTCGACAGCCACTTCTTCAGGAAGGATGTTCAGAAGAAGTCCCTGAATTCTTTCCTTGTCCTCTCTGATCTCTTTTTCTTTCAGCTGAAGCATTTCATTCTGCTGTTCAATGTCTGTCTGATATTCTTTGATATCTCTGTTTACTGCATAGGAAAGAATGAAAAGGATTGCTATTGCAAAAAATATATTGCTGTATCCGAAATATTTTGTAAATGTTTCTGCCCCGGAATAATACGGATCAATGAATACATATCTGGCTGCAAGTGCGCAGGCGATACATGCCAAGGTATTCACTATAACATAAAAAGATTTATAATTCAGATAGAAAGCAAAACTGACACAGAGCATAAAGTAAAGATCTATATTTGCATCTCTTCCGAAGATCACTGCAAATGAAAGCATCTGAAATATGATCACCGGCATCAGGAACATCTTGACAAGGTCTATCTTGTTCTTCCTGACAAGAATCATACTGACCATAGTCAGAAACAGAAATGTGATGTTTGGAAGCGCAAATCTGAAATCATACGGAAAGGCAACAGATCCGTAAAGGAGGTTGATACCTACAGCGGCTTTGTGCAGAAGATTTAAAATCTTCCTGTCCCGCTCAGTGGATGTGCCGTGTCTTGTAGTCAGGAAGCGGAATACCGCTTCCATCCTTACTCCAAACTGCTCCGGCATCAGAACTTCATTCTATGACTTCTCTGACAGGACTCTCAGAAAGAATTTTATCCATCAGAACTGACCTGTCTTCATCTGAAACCTGAAGTATCTTGAGAATAAATTTTCTAGGATTTCTAGACTGCATAACTTTTCCTTTTACGCTTACACTCGCTCCGTCAGGAAACATTATGTTCATATCCCAAAGTTCATGTCTCGCAAGATCATCTGCAGCCGATACATTTGTAGGCTCGAAAAGCACGGATCTGTCCGAAATCTTCAAAGTGATTCCGGTATACTCTTCTTCAAAAGTACTGTCCGTAAATTCGTCAGGGAAAAAGAAAGGAATCATTGAAACGGAACAGGAAAGGAATGTCATGATATGAGCATCCCCTTTTCTCTGAATTTCTCCGCTGAATACCGATTTAATGGTCATTCCCTCTGTTTCAATAACCTTGGCCTCAATTTCATAGCCGCCGAGTATCTGTCTATAGACATATATATGAATTATTTTCCCGTTCAGTAATTCGTTGAGTCCTTCCATATGAAGAAGGAGCAGATTGGACTGTGACTTCAGAACCGTTCCCAAATAATGCTTCTGACCGACTGCTATCCCGCAGACTTCACCTTCCCTAAGATCTGCAGGGGAGAGAACCTGATGATTCTGCTCCTTTTCAGGAAACAGCTTGTCTAAAATTCGTACATGCATATCTTCAGGATGCCTTTTATCTTTGGCAAAGAATTCAAACATTGTGGAATGCAGATGTCCCTTGTTCATAAAAACTTCAGCGATATCATATCCCTTTTCGCCTAGGGACGTCAGAAATTCATCTATCAGCAAAAATTCCTTCTGGTCAAGATTCCTTTTTCTGGCATAACTGATGACCATTTCCCGTGCGGCATTGTTCATCAGCTGTCTTTTGTAAACATAATTTACAACAAGATAGGCCAAAAGAGCTGACATTAAAATGGCAAAGACCCAAACCAGTGTCATTGAACTGAATTCAGGCCAAGTCCAGAGAGACGGTTCAATATTCTTCGCAATGATTATAAGCATATACACTCCTGACTGCTCTTACTAATATCGGCTTTTCTGAACTGAAAAAAACAGGTTTTTTGTTCATTAAAACTTAAACTGAAATTCGAGCCCGACTGCATTCACTGAATCCTGAACCTTGGAAAAAGGTCCCATAGGTTTCACACTGAAAAATGTACCATATTCCTTAGCTTCTGATTTGGACGGATCATATGTAAGTGTCCTCGAAAACCAGCTCAGCTTCAGGGATCTGCTTTCAGTCAGCCTGAGTATCCATGCTGCAAACCAGCTGTTCCCCTGTACATCTGAAACTGTTCTATAATGAAAATCCCCTGGAATTGGGATATTTGCAGAGTAAATCTGTGATCTCCAGACAGTGGACACAGACCGGGCATCGGACAGTCCTCTGTAATAATTCATTCCAAGTTCAATTTCCTGTGTTTCCGTAAGGACAAGTCTGTAGACAAGTCCAATCAGAGAAAGTCCCATATAATCATCGAACTTTGTTCTGTTTTTGACAGGAATTGAATTCCCTGCATTTATCGGTGCAGCAGTTGAAGATGCTGTATAATTTCCAAAAGTCGTATATCCGCCACTCATCGTATCATACTGCATAAGTGCTCCTATCTTGAGCCCCAGTCCTGTCAGATATCGGGAAGGATGATCCGGAAGCAGGTAAAAATCGTGATCGTAACCCAGTGATGTTCTTCTCATTGAATTCATTGACTGAGACTGAACGGAAAGTTCTGCATAGTTGGCAGAAAAGCCGTTATATCCGGTTCCGGATGTGTAATAGTTCAGAGAATTGAATGATCTGGGAGACGATTCCATAAACTGCAGATTCAAGTTTCCTCTGTGGGTTCCTGACTTAGATCCGATATGCATTCCGAGACCAACCTGACTCGCCTGAACTGTCTCTGCTTTTCCAGTGTTGAAATGATAGCCGCTCGTAAGGGGAAGAGATCCTCTGAAAAGTGCACCTTCAAGATTCCGAGTCTCCTGCATTCTGAAAAACTGGCTCTGAGCAGACGGGGTCCAGTTTACTTTGGATGCCTGAATATAAAAATCAGTCCTTCTGTCTGCAGCAAGGAAACTTTTTCCCTCATCACCGCTTTCCGCAAATACTCCGGAAGCAGTGCCCCATATACAAAGTAAATATACAGTAAATATTCTTATCATACTCATCCTTTTTTGCTGAATTCTCCTTTTTCTTTTTCTTTCAGAAACTGAATAATTCCTTCCAGATACGGTACTCTTCTTTTGGCCAGCGTCACATAGATCGGTTCAGTCTTCTGCCACTTGGGAATTTTTTCACCTGCTCTCAGATTCTCTTTTTCCTTGTAATACAGCTTCTCCACAGCTCGCAGCACTGTTTCTTTTTTAGGATTTCTGTCAGTCAGTGAGGCCCCGTTCTTTATCAGAATTTCAAAAATGCTTTTATGCGCTTCAAGTTCTGCAAGTCTGACAAGAATCCTCTCCTCTCCTTCATCGTATTTGGGAGGCGGATTTACACTGGCTCCATTTTTAATAAGAAAATTTACCATTTCCTCATACGACTTGTCTTCTTTTCCGAGAAGGCCGTCATCTCTCCCGTGAGAAAATTTTGTCGCTTCCATAAAAAAAGATCTTTTTGCATCCGCTTTTTTAACGTCAGCACCCCTGTTGATCAGCCAGTTAAGGATTGCACACTGATCCTTTCCTTTCGACATTTTCTCCTTCCAATCCTTAGGTGCGTAGCAGATTTTCACTGCATCATACAGAAGTTCTTCCTTGTCAATGTACATACCTTTGGAAATGAAAAGAGTCGCAAAGTCCATTTTCCCTTTTCTGAGTGCATATTCGTATGCAGCCGGCATATTCGCCTTCTGCTTAATGCAGGCCCTGGCAAGAGAAAAATCGTCATTGTCAACAGCATCCATCAGGAGTTTGTCCGGATTGCCCTGGCACACTGCAAGCGAATCGTCCGCTCCTTCGATCACCGGCATTCCCTGAGAAAAAACAGGACAATACAAAAAAGAGTAAAAAATAATGATCCAATATTTCATCTTATTTCCAGATTTTCTTCCACCATTTTTCGCTGTCACCGGACTTTGTGTTTCCTGAACTCTGTCTGTTCATTTTCTTATATATTGAGTTTATATCCCATCCAGTGATCAATGCAAGATTTTTTGCTCTGGCATCTTCTCTTTTCTCGAGTTCCTGAAAATAAGTTTCTGCTTCTCTGCACTGATTTCTGCTTCCTTTCCATGGATGCTGAATAATGTATCTCCCCTGAAAATTCTGCTGATCATTCGTCTCCTGAAAAACAAGATCTTCCGGAAATGTCTCATTCGAATATCTCACATGGAGCCTGGTGACCATCACAGGCATCGAACCGCCGAACGGAGTCCTGTCATCAAGCCAGAATACTCCAAGCTCCTTCAGTTCCTGTATGGACAGCGGCTCGGCAGCACATGGATCACACCAGCCCATATTCCAGAAATATTCAGTAAACACTGCTCTTAAGTTTTCTTTTTTTGTCTGATAATCAAACATGGATTTGTAAAAATCAGAAAATTCCTTTTTTACAAAACCGGGAACTTCCATATCGGTAGGAAGTTTGACAGTCCTGTAATTGGAAGACTCTACTCTCCCGTTTTTTGTAAGCACATAAATGAGCAGATCCTGAGGTCCCTGTGCATTGATCATTCCCAGTCTGATCGGAAGCATAAACTGTTTTGAATTGAATGCAAACTGAAGAGGTCTGAGATAGGTCAATTTTGCAGATGCGTGTTCCTTGAGATTCACCTTGGCTACAAAAAATTTCAGATTCTGCTGAATGTAAGGTTTCAGCGCCTTCGATGCTCCTTTGGGAATTTTATATCCGTTCTGCACAAGCCAGGTTTCAAGACCGGAAGAATATTTTGCAGAAAGAATCTGTATATCGTACTCACCTACAGTGTATGTTGCTTCCACTGTAACTCCATGATCTGTCTTTCCGCCCTTGGACTGATCCTTATTATTTCCCGCAGACGGGGACGGAACAATTTTCACATCCTCTGCCTCTTCATATATCCTCCTGCATGGATCTGAATCAAAATATTCCACCAGTCTCGGTGCTGAATAAGCATCTATATGATCAACAGTCTTAGGATTTCCCACATGGATCTGCTCCTTCTGCAGCACAACCGGAACAGGAACCACAATCGCAAAATCTTTCAGTTCTCCCTTGTAGTCGTTCATCATACTGATGACTGTTTTATCCTCATTTCTTACGAGCACGACTCTTGATGCGTTATTGTAGAGCGTGGCATCTGCCTTGGCTACGTAAAAACCGCAGAAAGCAAGAATTTCCTTATACGGAACGAGCAGTGAAGCCGACAGAAACAGAATCAGCAGAAATGTCTTTCTGAAAACTTTCATCATTATTATCTCCTTTAAATCCATTATTCCAGATATATTGATCTCCCTTAAAAATCCTGTCCCAGACAGGAACAAGAAAGGAAAGAAAAAAAAGACTCCATATCAGTGAAGTCTTCATGTACAGAGTAAACTGCAGATTGTAAGCAAGAAGTGCGACAAGGAAACCGTGCAGAACTCTTGCTTTTACAGAATCAGGAGCAGTCCTCGGGTCAGTAATCATAAAGAAGGTAAACAGAATCAGTGATCCGTTCGAAATCTGATGCAGAAATACAGAAAAAGAATACCCATAATAGAAAGTTCTGTACAAAAGAAAGGCTGTATAGGAAAAAATGAATGCACCTGCAATATCCTGTATCCTGGCTCTTTTTGAAACCCAGAATCCGAATCCTGTGAGAATCAGTATGATGGAAAGATCATCTCCCCACTGAGCCGGAGAAACCCAGCCTCCCGGAAAAAGTTTTATTCCTAGAATGACTGCAAGCATTCCGGGATTGAAGATATGTTTTCCTCTGATTCTGAAAAGAAACTTCGCACTCATTACAGTAAATGTCACTGCAGGATGAACCCAGAGACTGTCGTTCCTGTACAGAAGACTGATGCCGAGACAGGTGATCACTGCACTTAGATATCCTCTTTCCTTTATTTTGAAAATATGAAGAAAAATATACTGAGTCAGAATCCCGGATATAAAAGTCAGAAGAACCTGCTCAAAGCGGATGGAAAAATCTCTCGCAAAAGCTCCGAGCATAAGAAGAGTCCCCATCAGAATGATCTGAGTTTTTCTTGGATCGGAAAATATAAACTCTTTTACAGTATTCATAGGCACTCCGGAAAACATCTAATATTAGACCCTGCTTTTAAATGAAAAGTCTTTTTCACAGAAAAAACATGACAGATATTTATTAATGGGAGTGTGTAAAAGCTCAGTTTTAATGCCGATTTCAAAATTTGTAAAAAAGTTGGATCAATAGCGCAGCGAAATCAATGCTCCGCGAACTCCGCGTCTCCGAGTGAACCTCATTTTTTATGCTTTTACACAGCTCCTTACAGCCTCGTTGTATGTTTCCAATGTATTCGGATGAATTTTTTCATTTTTGGAAACCAGCTCTCTGATGACAGTCGATGATTTCAGAATAAGACCGAAGTTCAGATTTTTTTCCGTTTTCAAAATCCATTCTGCGTATTCGGGCTGACGTGCGGCAAAATCAGATCCTAAAAAATCAGATACATATAGAATTCTCGAAAGAAGACCCAACTCCTTTCCTCCCAATGTGTGATTTTTTACTGATTCCAGAATTTCCATTTCCTTCATTCCATACTGACTCTGAAGATAGAAATAGGCAGAGTAAGGATGATAGGCATTGAAAGGAAGATCTGCATAGTCAAAACTGTTTTCCCTGAATACATTCAGATGAAATTCTTCTTTTTTCTGTTTTGTAATATCATGAATGATTCCCGCAAGATAAGCCTTTCCGGGACAAGGGTATCCGAAAATAATGGAGAATTTCTCCGCAAACTCCGCAACACGTACAGAATGTTCAAATCTGCTTTCCGTAATTTCCTTCAGAATTTCATTTTTAAAAAAAATAATCTTTTCTTCAGTATCCATAAAGATGATTTCTCCTGATATATTCTGCCGATTCCTTCGGAACTGATTTCAGAAGATCAGTTTCATGACTTCTGATTCCTGTTGAACTTTCCGAAAACATTCCGTCTTTAATATATGTGATTTTATCATTAAATTCATTCAGTTCTGCCGGAATATGAAAATCAGCACCCGGTCTGGAAAAAACAGCAAGCCTTGACAGGTGAAGTATTTTTCTGAAATCTTTCCATTTCGGAAAACTTTTCAGATTGTCAAGACCGATCAGAAGACAGAGATCCTGACTGTATTTTTCCTTCAGATATTCGAGAGTTTCCGCAGTATAGGAAAACCCTTCTCTGTCTGCCTCATAAGTATCAATCTCCGTATTCGGTTTTCCGGATTCCAGAATGATCAGTTCCAGCATTTTCAGGATATGCCGCGGCTCAGTATTCTTCTGCTTCTTGAACGGAGAAACTTTGTTTGGAACAATAATGAGCTTTTCAGCATCTTTGAAATTTTTCCAGAACGACTTTATGATGTACAAATGTCCGTTATGCGGGGGATCAAAACTTCCCCCGAAAACGCCGATCAAGTTCTTGTCTGGCCGGTCCCGATGAGAACTGTAGTTTCAGTTGTCAGATGCACAAGTCCCATCGGTCCCCTCACATGCAGTTTTCCAGTAGAAATTCCGACTTCTGCACCAAGACCGAATTCCCCTCCGTCATGAAATCTGGTAGAACAGTTTACAAAAAGAGCTGCGGAATCCAGATTTTCCAGAAAGTATCTGATGCTGCTTTCCTTTTCAGAAAGAATTGCCTCAGTATGCCCGGAAGAATACTTTGTGATATTTTCTATTGCTTCATCAATTCCGGAAACCGCTCTGACTGAAAGTCTTGAATCCAGAAATTCTTCATAAAAATCCTTTTCTTCGGCTTTTTTTGCACTCGGAAAATCAGAATGAATGTTTTCGTCGAGAAGCAGCTCAGCTCCGGCTTCAGAAAGTTTCTTCAGGAGATTTTTCGTATCCGGATAATTCTTATGTATAAAAAGATTCTCCAGCGCATTGCAGACTCCTGTTCTCTGCAGCTTTGAGTTTATAATGATATCTGCTGTCTTCTGTATGTCGGCAGACTCATCCACAAACATATTGCAGACTCCCTTGTCATGTTTTACTACAGGGATAAGTGAATTCTCAGATACAAACTGAATCAGTGCTTCACCGCCTCTGGGAACAACAATATCAATGTTCGCAGAGTTCTTCAGAAGAGGAACCATATAGGATCTGTCCGTTTTTTCCACAAGCACTACTGCATCAGGACTGATATTTTCCGATTCCAGAAGTTTCCGAAAAAGACTGCAGAGGATCTTATTGGAATGAATAGCCTCACTCCCGCCCCTGAGAATTGCAGCATTTCCAGACTTGAACGCCAGTGCAGCGACATCGATTGTCACATTCGGTCTTGATTCATAAATGACAAGAACAGTACCGAGCGGAACTCTTTTGGTGATGAGTTCAAGTCCGTTCGGAAGACGAAGCCCTCTTTTAACTTCACCGACGGGATCAGGAAGTGCTGCAATTTCTCTGACTGCGGATGCAAGTGCATCGATTCTTTTTTCGTTCAGAAGAAGTCTGTCCAGAAGACTTGGACTGAGGTTTTTTGACTTTCCTTCTTCAATGTCCTTGCTGTTCTCTCTGATGATTTCAGAAGAAGACTCTTTCAGCAGATCTGCCAGCTTCAGAAGAACTGAATTTTTAGTCTTTGTGCTGAGCTTTCTCACTGTCCTAGATGCAAGTCTAGCTCTCGAAGCGATTGAATCCGTATACTCTCTTATCTCTGTCATACAGCCCCCAGTCCGAAAAGTTTTTTGATTTCATTTTCACTCAAGTTTTTTTTCTGCATTTTTCCGGATACCAATGTTCCGCCTGTATTTGAATTTAAGAAATTTCTAATACAGTTTTTTTCTTTTCCTGAGATCACTGCTGTGGATATTCCCGCCTGCAGCAGAATGCCTGCCGCCTTGAGTTTAGTATTCATTCCTCCTGTTCCCGGGCCTTCAGGTCCCTTTGCAAAGGAAAGATCCTCTTCTGTGATTTCGTCCAGAAACGGAACGGTTTTTCCGTCTTTCATAAATCCGTCTACTCCAGTCAGTATGACCAAAAGATCAGCCCTGACTAAAATGGCGACAAGTGCAGAAAGTATATCATTGTCACCAAGCTTCAGTTCTTCAGTGGCTACAGAATCATTTTCATTGATGATCGGAAGAACCTTCCATTCAGAAAGTTTTTGAAATGTATTCGTAAGATTGGAATATCCGCTCTCTGCGGCAAGATCATTTGATCCGAAAAGGATCTGAGCAATAGGAACATTGACACTCGAAAAAAAGTGAGAATACATTTTCATTAAAAGACTCTGACCAATAGCCGCAAGCGCCTGCTTTTCTCTGACACTGCTTCCGATTTTCTCATTTCGGAAGGAAGAAAGAACTTTTCTGCCCTGTGCTATTGCACCGCTCGATACAAGGATGATATCCTTTCCCTGATCTCTGAGTTCTCTGATATCGCCTGCCAGACTGAACAGAAAATCATTTATTTCATGTTCAGCACCGCTGACCCTTGCAGATCCTACCTTGATGACTATCCTTTCTGCATTTTTTATGGTTTGAGTAAATTCAAATCTTTTTTGCTTCACTTTTTTTCCTCTTTTTTGCTCCGAAGAAAACTCTGTCAACTGCATTCAGAAGAGTGTCAAGACCTGTTTCCTTTTCTGCTGAAACACAGATAATCTCTTCCTTGATTTTCAAGTTCTTTACCATTTCCTGAAGAAAATCCTGATCGTCCACAAGGTCAGACTTGTTCAATACTACAATTGATTTCTTCTTCACAAGATTTCTGCTGTAAGTTTTCAGTTCATTCTGAAGCATTTTATATTCTTCTTCTATGTCTACAGACGTTGCATCGAACATATAGATGATCCCTGTCACCCTTTCCACATGCCTGAGAAAGGAAAGCCCGAGACCGTGTCCCTTGCTTGCTCCTTCAATAATTCCAGGAATGTCTGCAATTGTATATCTCTTGAAACTGTCCTCTCTGTCCACTACTCCCAGATTGGGACTGAGCGTTGTAAATGCATAGGATGCGATCTTAGGATGCGCATGAGTGATTTTACTGAGAAGAGTTGACTTTCCTGCATTCGGAAGACCGACAAGACCCACATCAGCCAGGAGTTTCAGCGTAAGAAGAATATCTTTAGATTCACCCTCCTCACCGTCCTGTGCAAACCTGGGAGCCTGATGAGTGGAAGATTTGAAGAATGCATTCCCCTTTCCTCCGCGTCCCCCTTTTGCTGCATTATATTCCATATCCTCTTTCACGAAATCAAAAAGAAGATCTTCAGTTTCAATATCTGTCACCTGAGTTCCTACAGGGACTTTCAGAATGATATCTTCACCTTTTTTGCCGGATCTGTTTTTTCCTTCTCCATGAGAACCCACACCGGCAGAATAATGTTTCAGGGGAATAAATTTATCGAGAGTCTGCAGATTCAGATCGGACTTCAGAATGACATTCCCGCCGTGACCTCCCTCTCCGCCGTCAGGACCCCCAAATTCAGCAAATTTTTCATGGCGAAAAGAAACGGCACCCGGCCCCCCATGACCTGCAATCACAGTGATTGGTACTTCATCAATAAATTTAGACATATTTCCTCAGATAGGTTTTATCCTTCAGATGCGAAGGATAAAGGATTGGAAAATTCTTTCCTGACTTGGTGCGGGATATCCTGTATGCTTTGGAGGATTTTTTATATGTATCATATTCCAAAGGTCTTCTAAGAAGCATCTTCTCCCAGAAAAGAAAACTCGAGTCAATATATTCCTGACGGATTTTCTCCGGTTTTCCTGTGAGAGGACATCCGCCGGTAAACTCTTTCATAAATACAAGTCCCACGATCACTCCTCTTCTGTCAATGTACGGCTCCATTGGAAATGTTCTGCAGCTGATGGATCGGTTTTCCCTTTCACAGTACTGTACACCCTTGCATTCACAGAAAATTGTAGAACGGTCCTCATTGTTTTTTTTAAGTTCCTTCTGCTGATCCGTAACCGGTTTCCAGACCTTCCAGAGATCAGTTCTCTTTTTCAAGTAGCTGAATTCCGCACTGTAAAGAAATGGAACTGCATTTTCCACAGAACAGCAGAAAGGAATTCCCTCATTGTCACCCTTGCAGAGTGTACCGCAGTCGAAATCAGTGATTTCCTCAGTCAGAAGTGAGTAGAAATAGCTTACCTCATCTTCTTCAAGATAAGACAGGTCTTTAATGGAATCTCCCATAGTTCCAGTCTGCAAACAAGTCTTCTGCTAACAACCAAGAAAAATGTGCTGGAAAAATACTCTATTACCCTGAAAACTGCCATCGAGGACAGTACAAGTGAACAAATCAAATATCATCATCTGGAATTTTTCCAATACAGCTCTGTATGAATCTGCCAAACCTGAAAAACTGCAGGTCACTGAAAAAAAACTGAAAATCAATGACTGGAAAAATACTGAATTCGACAAAACAGCACTGAATTTTGTATTTGCTGAATTCAATGAATCTGAATGGAAGGAATTGGGCGAAAAGTTCTCTGAAAAGTTTGATTTTCATCCGGATGTCATACTTACAATGGCTGTGTCTCCGGTTGCAAAAAATCTTCCCGTGAAAGGTGATGTATCCAGATTTATGCTCCTGGAAAGTCCACCTAGAGTCAGAGAAATCCGTTATCTGATCGAAAGAACGGTCAGTTCTGAAGCGTATAAAAAAGCGTCCATTGATATGGGTGCAAGCTGTCTGGAAAACATAGGTTTCTTTGAGGGGCTTTTTGATCTTGCCAGAAAAGAGCAGAAAGAGAGCAAGGAAACAGTCAGAGCCTTGGAAAACATTCTGGAATACGAAGGCAAAATGAAACAGAGTCAGGAGCAGGTAAATCATGCAATGGAAACTGTAAATCATCTTCGCGACCAGGAAATGATTGATCTGTATGAAAGAATTAAGGCGACTGAAAATCTGGAACTTTTGAGAGAGCAGGAACTCAGAGAAGCTTTAAAAACAAAGGAAGCCACTGAAGCAGCGCTTTTGTATTCACGTCAGGAAGAACTGCATATGGACAGAATCTTAGAAGCACATACAAAACTGTTCAAATATTCCGAAGATGAGTTTAAGAAACTCCTGAGAGAAAATATTGAACTGAAAAAAAGACTGGGGATTCCAGTAGAGGAAGAGTAACAGCTCTTTGATTACAGACTCACTTGGAGCCAGATTGCGAAAAGTGAGTTAAGAACTATAATGATTTGTCAGAGATGATGTACAGGATATTTTAATTATCCTGTACATCTACCCTATAGGCTATTTCTTGACAGGTGCCGTTTTTACAGGAGCAGATGAAGAAGGCTGAGAGGATGTCGGCTGGTCCTCCTGGATTTCCTTAATCAAGGAAGGTGATCCTGGAAAATTCTCACTGGTCTTGGACGTTCCGCCTGGATTCGCGGTAGTTCCTACCTTTTTAGAAATCCTCTTGTACTGATTTGAATCCTTTCCGTAAGCAATTTCTGCATATTTTAAAAGATGAATATTTTTTTTAGATTTAAATTCCAATGCAACAGATTCTCTCTTGTATTTTGTGGCTACTTTCTCATTTGATTCATAACAGATCGCCAAAAGCTTATGAGGTTCTGCTTCATTTTTATATTTGTCGCCCAGCTGCAGGTACATTTCAATCATATCCATTGCCTGATTGTAATTTTTCATCCTGAACTGATGTTTAATGTATTCCCTGTAGATAGAACCTTTCAGATCAATGTAAACGGGTGAGGAAAGAGTGCTTGGATTTTCAATTCTGTCCAAGGTATTCATTCCTTTTACAAGCTCCAAAACGGCATTTTTTCTGCCTTCCTGAGAAATTCGTTTACATTCTCTGTCGAGTTCCATCTCTCTAGTCTTTTTCTGCCAGGCATACTTATCCTGAGGATTTATCTCTTTTGCTGCTGCTTCTCTTTTGTCTTTGATCTGTTTTTCAGATGCTTTAAATGTGGCAAGGGAAGTATTGAAGTGGTTTCTCGCTTCCTGCATTCTTGCAATCGTGCTTTCTTCGCTCAGTTCATCAATGATTTTGATATCCTGAATCGCTTCCACCTGATCTGCTTCCTTCCCCCAGGAACCCTCTGCCTTCTTGCTCGGATCAGATATGATAAGTTCAACTTTATCTTCTTTCGATTCCGATTTCAGCGAAACGGAAAACAGAATTAAAACACAGAATAATTTCAAAAATGCATTCATGATTATTTTATCGGTAAAAAGAACAGGAATCTTTATGAGTCTTTATACACCCGTTCGGACTGAGGCTGATATTCAAATAACTCAGCCTCTCACACAAACGGCACTGAGGTTATTTTTTCATAACCGACTTAGCAAAATTTCTCATATGAGATCCGAAAGAACTGAACATTTCCAGCAGAAATTTATCTATCGCTTTAGTGGAATCATCTTCCCTGAAGTCAGGAGGATCATAATCAGGCGACTTGAATTTCATTACCTCAGCACTATTGTCGATCAGCTCATCGAGTGAATCTGCCCTTTCGTTGGATTCTTTTGCGATCACTGATCTGGGGTATAATTCATCAAAGGGGGGGAATTTACTGTCGTTCTCCAAGTTTTTATAAGAACTCAGCAGAGGGGATGAAGGATTCTTTACAATTGCCTTTTCCATTGCAAAGTATTGATAGTGTTCAATTGCAGTATGTCTGTTTCCAAGTCTCTCTACAGACTCTTCATAAGAAGACTTAAAACCTGCTGCAGATTTCATATTGATCCAGAGCATACCGCCTGCAGATTTTCCCGGAAAAACAGTAGAATGGTAAGGCTGAGTCAGATCTCCCAAATAATGCATAGCCCATCCCATAAACCGGAAACCCCAATAGTCATGGCCTTTTTCAAATGCAAATTTTGCCAATGTCTGATAAAGATGGATTCTGTATTCCGGAAGGGTTCTGCTGACAAAACCCGCTGCCAGATTGATGACCCCTGCTTCATGATAAAAGCCCATATGGAAAGGAGCCTGGCTCCCGTAAATATATTTTGTACTTCCGAAAGGCTGATTTCCAAAATTGAATTCTTTTCCAAAATCAGAAGGATTGTCCTGATAAAGATTTATATCATGTCCGTAGTCAGGTTCATCTGCAGCACTGGCTGTTACTGAAACCGGTGACGCTGTGCCTCCTTCGCTGAGTGCAGTAAAAGTGTATCTTGTAATCCAGAGATCATCATCAAATATAGTTACTTTTTTATAGTTCAAAGGTCTTGCAGATTTTTTTCCCGGAAGCTCCTGTATAAAAAGTGCCAGCTCAATTGTGGGATTCAGACGAAGTGCTCTTAAAAAGTTTTTTCTCTGATTTTTGGTATCCTTTGGATCAAATTTCAGTGCATCCGGCCTTTTGGGATAATTGCTCAAATTTTTTCTGGCATATTCCTCTTCTGCCTCAAGAACAGCCGCTAGATTTTCAGCCTCCTGCTTCAGAAAGGTTTCGATAGATTCCACTTTTACCGGCTTCAGCCTGTTCATTTCCGGCATTGCAGAGAGAGAATAGTACGTTCCTAAAAAATGATTCGTCCAGGAGAAAACTGCACTGGAACTGAAAAAAAGGGAAATAAGGATGAGTATTTTCAATTTTCATCTCCAAAATTAAAATTCATTTCAGTAAAATTTGATTCGCATCACTTGACAGATATCATAAGACTGCAACAGTACTGCCTGAAATTCTGTAAAGTTTACTGAGAAAACAATGGTACAATTTTCAAGGGTATCCTGTCAAAAAGAAAATAGACCGGAAAACCCTGAATGATTTTTTTATTTCATTTTAATTGTTTGCAATCAAATGTATTAATTTAATTAATGGCATTGGTTTTTAATCTGATTGGTTAAGATTGTATGGATGAAGAAATAAAAGAAATTACTGATCGGGATATGATCGGAGCTGTTGTATTCAACCTTTTCACCAAACTGCCGGTCAGTATGATCTATATGAATGAACAGATACCTGTGACTGTCATTAAGGCGTCCAGGGACGGGCTTGTGATCAAATCCTCCGGAAGACAGGACTCGGAAATGAGAGTTCTCACTTTCACAAACAATGGACAGCTTTACCATTTCAATTTTCAGCTGGTTTCAGACCCGAGCAAAGAGATCGAGTTTCTGGAACCTGTAAAACTCATCATTAAAAAACCGATAAAAAGAGCAGCTGAAAGAAAAGTCCTGAGTTCAGAGGAAAAAACATCATCATTTGTGCAAAATTTCTGCCTGGAAAGTTCAATCCTCTCTCTTCCCGAAAAAATAGTTCTCCAGGAAAATGACTGGATCAAAAATGCAGAACGAAAACTTTCATTAAAATATAAGTATGTAGAATTCGCCATACATGGAGATTCTTCGGATATCAGAAAGCGTATCCTGATGGTGGCGAGAAAACCGGTAATGTTCGGCGGGGGAAATCCAATTCCTTCCATCTCAGCGGAAGTGGAAGAATACAGCAGGATACTTGATCAGGATTTGAAATCGGAATTTGCAGTTCCTGAACTCCTCCTTCCATTGGTATATAAAAACAAAATCCCGGTCGGTTATCTTTCCATAAAGTCCAATTCAGGCTTCACTGCCTCAGACTGGATTGAAGCAAATACAGTCACTGCTGAACTCCATAAAATCATCTCAGAAATCAATATTTTTTCGGAAACGAAAAGCAGAGGAGAAATCCTCGACATCAGTACTCATGGAATAGGATTTTACTTTCCTTCTATATCATTTTCGCCCTCATTTGAGCCTACTCTGTTTGATTCGGTGAAGGCACTCATTGATATTCAGCTGGCGGGCCTTCGCGGAAACTTCCTTATGATGGTAAGAGCCGTTGCACCATATGAACAGGGATACAGATTCAGTGCAGAATTTTTTGGAAACAGTTCTGAAGAGAGGATCTTTCTGGAAAACTTTACAGGAAGATAAACCAAAATCGCAGCTATTCAGTCGGCTGTGCGTTTTCTGCATTCAGCCAGAAGCTCATTTACATTATAATAAAAAAATGGATAATCTCTGTTTTCGAGAGTCTTCCTGTTTTCTTCGAGTTCAGGAAGAATTTTCAGTTCATTCAGAATTTCAGTGTACAAAGGCTCTGCTTCCTTTCTGATTTCCGCATTCAGCTTCTGCACCTCTTCATGAAGAAGTTTTCTGTCTGCATCCGGATTTTTGAATTTTTCAGTCAGATTCTTTTTTGCAATGAACATCGGATGATCTGAAGGCAGAAGTTTTTCGGGAGACTGTTCAAAGTTTCTCTTTGAATTTAAGAGATCCTTCTCATCTCTTTTAGGCAGGGGAAATTTCTGTGCATCGGGATACAGAGTCGCAGTTGCCGTTCCGTAATCATTAAGATCCATCTTAAAATAATTTTTCAGAATGGAATCATTAATCTTTTCATACCTCCCTCCCCCTGTTCCGTGAATAAAATAATCGGAAACAAAAATTCGAATGAACAGTGTCAGAGTAAGGGCTTTTGGGAAAATGTGAGAAGTCTCGGAAAGCCGACTGATCTCTTTTCTAGAACCGGAACCAAAACCCCAGAATGGAATTTCTGCTTCCCCCAGATCGGGAAGAGGCTGAGCTGCATTCTTGATTTTATGTTCTTTCCTGTACTCAGAAAGAGAAAAATTATAGGCCTGACGGAAACTGCTCAAATCAGAGCAGATTTTTTCTGCAAAATTTCTGAATTCGTCGGTTCCCGAAAGTCTGAACAGACTGAGTTCAGAAATTTTCAGTCCGTTCTGTTTCATAAACTTCGTCTTTAAATCTCCTGCTGCAGAAAATATTTTTTTTTCATGAATATTTTCTGAAAAATATTTCAGGTATTTTTCTGTTTCAGCAAGCAGATCTGCTTTCAGCATACGGCTGCTGAACCTGAGAGATTCCGCGATTTGAAGTGACAGGTTTTTCTTTTCCGAGAGATCCATATCTGCTTCATGGAATATTCTTTTCCCGCAGTCTGACGAAAGTTCCCGAATCATGACTTTATCATGTGTCTGCACCGCAGGATATCTGAAACGAAATTCACTTTCATCTGTATCTACAATTAAATGAAGAGCTTTTCCTAGGAATCTGTCAGCAAGGAGAGAGACAAGTATATCCTTGATCAGAAGTCCAGGATGAAACAGTTCCGGCTGATGCCCTGAGGCAAAAATGAAGCTGTTTTTAAAATCCTCCCCAGTCTCTGAAGAAATAAATTCCCGTATGTTTTTCAGATCGTTTCCATATTCCTCATCGGAGTATCCGTGCGGAGTCTGTCTTTTAAAATTGAGCATTGCAGAAATGTCTGCTGCAGAATGGTTCCAGAGAATTTCTTTAATCATATGATCTCCTTCTGAAAACTTCAGACAGAAACTGAATGTTCAGACTCTCTCTGGAGTAAAACGGTTCCGCTGTCTGAGTACCGATTCTGATGCCGAAGTACCTGTCTGTTTCCATTTTTCTTTTCAGCACCTCCGATTTTTCTTTCTCGGGAAACTGTGATTTGTACGAGCAGAGCGCCTTGAATTTAGTATCAGAATATCCTTTCGTATCGGAACAGAAGGAAGGGCTTATATTCAAATGAATATGATTCGGAAAATAATACAGGATTTTTGGAGGATAGTAAGGTTCACCCTTCATGGATGTCTTTGTCAGTTTGGAATAGAATCTGGCCGCATCTGTGATCAGACATGCGGAAATATGATCGGGGTGTGCATCATAGGGAAAATGAGTGAAGATCAGATCAGGCCTGAATTCTCTGAAAACTTCAGCAAGAGATTCTCTTGCTGAAACTGTATCTTCAAAGTATCTGTTCCTGTTATTCAGAAGAATCCTTGTGGTCTTCAGTATTTCTGCAGATTCCAGTGATTCTCGAATTCTAGTTTCTCTGTCGCCTCTCGGTGTAGGCTCCCCGTCAGAAAGATCAGCAAGCATAACCTCATGACCGGAATCGGAAAGCAAAGCAGCCGTTCCGCCCATTGCAAGTTCAACATCATCCGGATGGGAACCCACACAGATGATTTTCATGAATTCCTTCCGAGCTCCAGTATGAATTTGAATTCATCTTCAGTCACCGGCTGAATGGAGAGACGGGAACTTTTCAAAAGTGCCATCTCCTTCAATTCAGGATATGCTTTAATTTTTTTTAATGTCACAGTCTGATTGAAAATAAGCTTCAGCTTTACATCAACCATATACCATTGAGGTTTTTCAGGTCTGCTTTTGGAATCGTAATAATCACTTTTGGAATCGAATGCGTGATGATCGACATAACCGCCCTTCACCACTGTAGCGATTCCGGCAACACCGATCGGTTCAATTCTGCTGTGGTAAAAAAGTACATCGTCTCCCGGCTTGACCTGGTCTCTGAGATAATTTCTCGCCTGATAATTTCTGATCCCTTCCCAGGACGCTGTCTGATTCCTGGAATCTGCCAGATCCTGAATGGAAAATACATCTGGTTCTGATTTGAAAAGCCAGTATGCTTTCTGTTTTCCGGCCATAGGATTTCAGTGTTTTGGAATGAAGTATTTTTACAAGTAATTTACTGATCTTTTCAAAAAATGAATTATTTAGAATCAGATTCAGTGCGGGTAAAGTCGAGTCTTCGAAGCACAGGTGAACGCATTGCAACACCGGCCACGATTGCAATCGTCATACATCCTCCAAACACAACTGAAGCCACTGTTCCAAAAAATTTTGCAGCAAGACCTGATTCAAATGCACCCAGTTCATTTGAAGATCCGATGAATATGCTGTTGACAGAAGATACTCTTCCTCTCATTTCATCCGGAGTGAATGTCTGCATGATTGTCGATCTGAGCACAACACTGATACAGTCAAATGCTCCTGAAAGCGCCAGAAAGAGAATGGAAAGAATGAAACTTTTAGAAATTCCGAAAAGTATAATTGTCATACCGAATCCTGCCACTGCAAGGATCAGTGCCTTTCCTGCATTCTTTTTAGGAGGATTATATGCAAGAAATACAGCCATTACAGCAGCTCCTACAGCCGGAGCTGCACGAAGCATTCCAAGTCCGTCAGGACCGACTTTCAGAATATCGGATGCATAAATTGGAAGAACAGCAACTGCACCTCCGAACAGAACTGCAAACATATCCAGACTCATAGCTCCGAGAACGATTTCGTGTTTCATTACAAAACTGAATCCGGCTCCGATGCTTTCAAACATAGATTCAGTTCTGTCCCTTTCCGGAAGAGGCTTTTCCCCCGTTCTGAAAAAAAAGAAAACAGATAAACACATCAGAATAAAATCTGTAAAATACGTGATGACAGCTCCGTTCCCCTGAAACGAAGGAAAAAGTCCAAGTCCAGTGACAGAATCAGTGAAGCTCAGTATTCGGTCACTCCATCCGTAAAGAAGGCCTCCTAGAACAGGTCCGCTCACAGCTGCGGTCTGCCATGCTGTGCTGTTCCAGGCTGCGGAATTATGATAGAGTTCTTTCGGAACAAGCTGTGCAAGAAAAGCACCTACAGATGCACCCAGAAATCCTCTGGCAAGTCCGCTCACAAATACGATAGAATATATTGCATATACATTTTTATGCAATACAGGAAAAATGCCGGTGCTGCACAGGAAGAGTGCAATTGAACACAGAGTAAGTATAAAAAATGTAGACAGTATAATTTTTCTTCTGGATATTCTGTCTGCAATATAACCGGCAAACAGTGCAATGGATATGTTTGGAATAATTTCGAAAAGTCCCACTAGCCCCAATGAAAGAGGGTCATGCGTAATATCGTATACCTGCCAACCTACAATGACTGCCTGGAGCTGAATAGCCATCACTCCGAGAAACCTTGCTGTTACAAAGTTTCTGAAGTCGGCAATTCTCAGAACTGCGTATGCATCATGATCTTTCAATTGCGTCAGTCTGGCTTGATTCTGAAGTTTGCACCCTTGGTCTTATTGATTTCGTCATCAGAAATTTTAAGTTCTTTCTGAAGGAAGTCTCTGAAGTCCATCGTTTTGTGGTGATCCCTGTCTCCGTCACAGGTTCTTTCACTTCCTGCGTACGATTTAATTACACCTTTCTGATAACCTTCTCCTGGTTTCAGAAAAAAGTTCGCAGTCCCTGGACATACCCCAGGTTTTCCGTTCAGACCATTGTAATAACAGGTTCCGCCCGAAACCACACCCTCAGGCATAGGATCATGCCCATCGCCGAATTTTGCAAATTCTTTTCCCTCATACCAGCGTCTGTATATATGACCCCAGATAGGAGCAGCGATATAGGCTGCTGTCATCCCCCGTCCAAGAGAGATAGAATTCTTATCGTATCCAATCCAGACTACAGATGTATATTTTGGATCAAATCCGCAGTACCATGCATTTGTATAGGAACTTGTCGACCCTGTTTTCCCGCCTGATACACCCTTAAATCCGCCGATGTTCGCTATCGCGTGCGATGGAGTTCCGCCCGTAACAACCCCTTCGAGCATCTTTCTCATTATATACGCAGTCGCTTCCGGAATGACCTGAATTGTTCCGTTTGCTGCTTTTTCTGCAAGTTCAGCTCTTACGAGTTTTTCCTTGTTGTAAATGACGTTTCCGGCCTGATCCATCACGTATCTGAGAGTAAAAGGAGAAACTTCTCGTCCCTTATTGGCAAACATAGAATAACCCAATGCCATTTCATAAGGAGTCAGTTCCGCCACTCCCAAAGCCAATGTAGGATTTCTTGGAAAACGGCCAGGTTTTGCCTTTGTCAGTCTGGAGGTAAAGTCGATGATAGGATCATCTCCTACTCTGAAATAGACCTGCACAGAAACGATATTGAGTGAAAGTGCAAGTGCTCTGGATGCAGGAATCATCCCCATGTACTGACCTGTAATTCCCTCAGGTGCCCAGCTCTGCCCCTCGTCAGTCATAGATGTGATCGGGGCATCCATAAGCCCGGTGCCCGTCCCAATCGCTCTTTCATTGATTCCAGCTCCATAGACAAACGGCTTAAACGCAGATCCTGTCTGCCTTCTTGCGGCCATCGCCCTGTTGAACTGATTCTTAGGAGTAAATTTTGTTCCGCCCACCATAGTCTGAATATAACCGGTGGCCTGTTCAATTGTAATGAAAGCCCCTTCTACGTGAAGGTTCTTGGAATATACAGCAGACCGTTTTCTGAACTCGCTGACTGCAGAAGCTTCTCTTTCCACAGGACTGAGAATGGTCAGGATGTCCATCGCTTCAATGAGTTCACTTTCCATCGATACCCTGAAACTTGTGGCTTCATCAAAACGGCTGACATCGAGTCCTGCAATAGGAAATATGCTTCCCAACATTGAATAAAGACCGACTAGACTGGTATCTACACCGCCCTTATAGGAAAGACTGGCACCGAAGGACGTTTTGTCATAGGAAACCAAAGCCTTCAAAAGCTCTTCTTCTGCAATTTCCTGTTTCCGGATATCAAGAGTTGTATATACTTTCAGACCGCCGGTATACACCAGTTCTTCGCCAAGTTCCTTGATGAGCTGTTTTCTGATATGTTCAGTAAAATATGGAGCCCTGTCGAGTTTTGTTCCCCATGTAGAGCTGGAGGGAGATTTTGTAATGACAATCGGCCAGTATTTTTCCCAAAATTCATCATGAATTTTAGGAATCTGATCCTTAGGAATGTAGCCGTTTTTTGCCATCAGTCCAAGAACTGTTTTATGTGCCTTTTTCGCTGTAAGTGAATGCTTGAATGGAGAATACTGAACAGGGGCCTTCGGAAGACGTGCAAGAAGCGCAGCCTCGGCAATGTCAAGATCTCGCACATCTTTGGAAAAATAAACGTTTGCAGCGGAAGCAAGTCCTGTCGTTCCATGTCCCAAATAGACAAGATTGAAATATATCTCAAGAATTTCTTCCTTGGAATATTCCTGCTCAATCTGAAGAGTCAGAAGAGCCTCAATGAATTTCCTTGTAAAACTTTTCCTGGTGTTTTTCAGAATTGCCTTGGAGAGCTGCTGAGTGATCGTCGAGCCTCCCTGCTTGATTTTCAGACTGGTCACATTCACCCAGGCCGCACGGATAATTGCAATAAAATCTATCCCAAAATGATTAAAAAAATTGTCATCTTCCACTGAAATGAAAGAATGCACCACATGAGGAGGGATGTCCCTGTATCGAATCAGTTCCTGCCTGTGTCTGTAAAGTTCGGCAAAAGGCACACCGTTTACATCGTACAGTTTTGTAGGAGTAGTGGGCTGATATGTTGTGAGAAGATAAAGTTCTTCTCCTTTGTTTACTTCAGATAGAATATATCCGAAAAAACCGCCAGAAAGCGAAGCAAGGACAAAAAGAATGATCCCTGCAAAATAAAGACCGCGTTTTTTCATAATTCCAGAACTAGTCCTTCCCGAGCCAGAATCAGCTCCAGCGGATTCCCGCCCAGATTTCTTTTATGTTCCACTGCTTCTTCCAGAATCTCAAATACCTTTCTGTCATTGTAAGCAGGTTCGTGATGAGTCAGGACGAGCGTTTTGATTCCCCAAATTGTAGCACAGTTGACAGCCATTGTATAAGACGTATGACCCCAGTCAAATTTTGCAAACGATTCATCCAGAGTATACTGAGAATCCAGAACCAGAATATCAGCTCCTCCAAAAAAAGGAGTCAGTTCTTTTACAAGTCCCATATCGGCCCCTGTGTACTCTGCATCGGTGGCAAATATAAATTTGCGCCCTTTCTCTTCGAATTTATATGCGTAAGATCCGCCAGGATGCTTCAGAGGATGACAGGAAACTTTCATTCCGTCTTCAAACTCAATGACATCTCCCGGCCGTATATCAAAGAACTGCTTTTTAGATGCAGTCCCATGAAAAGGCATAGGAAAAAATTCCTTCACCTGCTGATTTACAAGCCTAGTTTCCAGATCATGGTAGGGAGACCGGAAATTGATCTGATTGCCGGGAATATAGACCGGTTTGAAAAAAGGAAGGCCTTGTATATGATCCCAATGAGTATGAGTAACGAAAAACTCAAGTACACCCTTGCCCTTCCCAAACTCAGTTCTCATCATTTCGTCGCCGAGAACCCTTCCGCCGGTTCCGCAGTCAACTGCATACTGCTTTCCGGCATCGGACCAGACAGAAATACAGGTAGTATCCCCACCCACAACATACTTGATATGTTCCGGAAGGTCCTGGATAAATGAATCAATCTGGTCTTTGCTCGAAAGGTTGCTGTCTACTGCCCTTTCTAAGAGCTCCACAATCTTTTCCATATAAGCAGCATTGCTCAATGGAGCGGAAATTGATCCTCTGACGCCATATAATTTAATTTTCACGGTAGTCGACTTCTAATCAGTTCTTTTAATTTCACCATTTTCCAGACTCTTGTATAATTTACAATCAGATTTAAGGAATATCATCTCTATTTCAGATGGAAAGAGTTTTTCTCTTAATTGGATAAATAATATTCGGAATTCGAAGTCTGTCTTTTCC
>JBPOJG010000176.1:0-3142 GCA_052033835.1 Spirochaetota bacterium | reverse complement strand
CCGAAATACATCATCAGATAACTCATTGCAAGTTCTTTTCCGTCTATCTCGGGATGTTTTTCCTCCACCTTGTGTCCAAGACTCTGGAGCAGTGCTACTGCATCATTTAAAGATGATATATTATCATTATGAACTGTCCGGCCGATCGGAGAAGCGGAAGAGTAGGCAACTCTCAGACGAGGACCGTTTTTACTGAGAAGTGATGAATAGGCTTTTTCCGGTCTGCTTACCGGATAAGGAGAACCGGCATCATCTCCGCAGGTAAAGTCAAGCATCGCAGCACTGTCTCTGACTGATCTGCTGATAATATGTTCCACCGCAGCACCCTGCCAGAGTTCTCCGTAAACAGGACCGGTAGGATTTCTGCCTCGACTCGGTTTCAGTCCAAACACACCGCAGTTGGATGCAGGGATACGAATGGAACCGCCTCCGTCTCCCGCAGATGCAATGGGCACCATCCCGGATGAAACCGCAGATGCGGCTCCTCCGCTCGATCCTCCGGGAGTTCTTGTGAGATCCCAGGGATTTGCAGTCGGTCCGTGCAGTTCCGGTTCAGTGACTCCCATCAGACCAAATTCAGGTGTATTCGTTTTTCCTAATATGACAGTTCCTGCATTCTTGAATCTGCGGACAAGTTCAGAATCCTGAAGCGGGATATAATTTCTATATGCCTTGCTGCCGCTGTTCATAGGTTCCCCCGCATATGCCGCAAGAAGATCCTTCAAAAGAAAAGGCACTCCGCAAAAAGGTCCATCCGGAATTTTTTCCGAAACGGTTTTTCTTGCTTTGTCATAAAATTTATGAATGACAGCATTCAGTTTTGGATTCCTGTTTTCTATTCTGGAAATCGCAGATTCCAGAAGTTCAAGCGGATGTACTTTCTTTTTCCTGACAAGCTCCGCGAGTCCCAGACCGTCGAATTTTTCGTATTCCTTAAAATCAGCCATAGATTTTTCCTTTTTGTGAAATTGTAAGTGTTCTATATATTACTTACTCACCTAAACACTTCGTGTGTAGGTGAGTTAAAGAAGCAGGGAGCCTGCCGGCGGCATTTCTTGGGGCTACGCAAGTTTGGAAGCCGCTGCCCCAAACCCCATTTTTACTGGTCTATTTGATTTTCCTAATGCATTTATGAAATTACAGATTCCAGATATCATATCTCATTTGCGTAAGGTGAGTTTATCATTTGAATAGTAATATCCAGTAATTGCTAAAACTGTCAACAAAGACAAAAGAATGAGATTCCGTAAATCATTGATGTGAGTCCTATTTTAACTCCATAATAATCATAGTCAGATCGTCCTGAAGCTTTTTATCGTGCAGAAAACTGTGAAGAGAATCCAGTATTCTGGACTGTATTTCCAAAGCCGAACGCGAATGGCTTTCGAGAAGCAGTTCCTCCAGCCTTTCTTCTCCAAACTGCTCAAAGTTCTGATCAAATTCCTCAAACAGTCCGTCAGTAAAAAGGATCAGCCTGTCGCCTCTGTTGAATGTAAATTCTTTCTGTCTGAACTCGGCGTGCAGATTCAGCCCCGGGATTCTGCCTGTTCTTTCCAGTCTGATGATGACTCCGTCATGGATAAGAATCTGATAAGGATGGGCTGCGGATGCATACATTATTTTCTTATTAATTATATCTATATCTGCAATAAAACATGTAAAGAATGTATTAATCAAGGAATACTTTCGGCAGAAAAGTTCATTCAGTGAATTCAGTACTTCCTGCGGTGTCTGATGTTTTTCCTTCAATGCTTCAAACGCACTTTTGATAAGCATTGTGACCAGTGCGGCCTGAACACCATGTCCTGCTGCATCCGCAATGAATACGCGAATCTTATTTTCTGAGATCTGCACAATATCAAAAATGTCTCCTCCGACTTCTTCCATCGGATGATATATGCAATGACAGTCAAGATTTCCAAAGGAAATGTTTTTACCTGGAATCAGGCCGTTCTGAATCCGTCTGGCAAAACTGAGGTCCTTCCTGATAATCTGAAGAGATGAATTCAGCTCTGCTGTTCTTTCAGTGACTCTCTGCTCAAGAATTCTGTTCTGTTCCTCCAGAAGAAGATTCTGCTCTTTCAGTTTCTTCAGGTTATCGAAACTTTTCAATGCCTCTGTCACAGTGAGAATCAGATCCTCATTCATCCAGGGTTTCGGAAGAAATCTGTATAATGATGCTTTATTTATCGCGTTGGCTACACCTGTGACGTCGGTCTGTCCGGTCAGCATAATTTTAAGGCTCTCCGGATCAAGTCTGTGTATCCGAATCAGCACCTCATCTCCTTTCATATTCGGCATCAGATAATCCGAAATGACAAGAGCAAGCTCCTGATTTCTGCTTTTCAGTTCTTCAACAATTTCAATTGCTTCATCACCGCTCTCTGCCGTTTCAAGAAAACAGACATCGGAGAATTTCTCTTTCAGAACTGTTCTCAGCGTTTCCAGGACAACCGGTTCATCATCCACGCAGAGAATGTAGGGTTTCAGTTTCATCAGTGCAGACTGATTCCTGATTTTATGCATTCCACAAGTTTGACAGGATCCCAGGGTTTGTCGAGTTTTGCAAAAAGATTGGCTTCCTTTTTCACTCTTTCAAGGCAGGAATGATCCGCCTGTCCAGTAAGCATAATTTTCAAAGCAGTCGGATGAGTTCTGTGAAGCCTCACCAAAAATTCATCCCCCTTGATTCCAGGCATCAGCCAGTCCGAAATGACAACTGCAAGTGATGCTTTTTCTTCGGAGCAGCTCTCTGCTATTTCCAATGCTTCCTCAGCATTTTCAGCTTCCTCATAAATAAATTCCTCACCGAACGCATTTCTGAGTTCCTGTTTAAGACAGTCCAAAATCGTCTTTTCATCGTCTACACAAAGTATTATCTGTTTCATTACTTACCTGTCGGAAACTCTACTGTAAAACAAGTTTCTCCCGCCTTTGATGTAAAGCTTATTTTTCCGCCGTGTTTTTCGGCGATTTTCCGCACAATGTCCAAACCGAGACCAGTGCCCTCTCCGGGCAAGGCGGACGCATTAAAAATGAATAGTACAAAGTAGATCATACAAAAGAATATCCAATGTGAATAAAGAATTTGAGATATTTGAGCATTTTAAAGATATAGAAGATCCAAGAATGGACAGAAAGA
>JBPOJG010000284.1:0-15036 GCA_052033835.1 Spirochaetota bacterium | reverse complement strand
AAACTGGCTTTACAATGCATCCTTCGCAAAGCTGCAGAAGGCAAATCTGAATCTGAACTTTCGTCTGATCCAGAATGATTCTGAATTTATCCGGTTTATCAATTCCGAAGCCAGAGTAGTGATTCCGGTTGAACCCAAACTCATGAATGAAAGGCTGACAATCCAGCAGGGGATATTTCTGATTGCAAGCGGCAAGAAACTTTCCTTTGAAAAAATCATTATGGAATATCGCGAAGCAGATTCATTTGATCATATCAAAAAAATCGTTCTTCCAAAGTCGGAAGGAATCTCCTGTCTGACGGAACTGAACCGAATGAACATCAATGCGGCCACTCTTTTTCCGGGTCTCGACGGATTTGCCAGATCTCTCCGCACAATTCCTGATATTACGTATGCAGACTATTGCGGTGAACATGAAATATTTTAACAAGAACTGCGTCTGATTCTCATTTACAAAAAATTCATATTTTAAAAACTGTCAGCAAATAGAAAACAGGATGGTTCATCATGAATCTGCCGCTGAAAGGTCGTACGTATTTAATTACAGGAATTATTGATTCAGGCTCACTTGCTCTCACTGTGGCAAAACAGATTATTGCAGAAGGAGGTCAGGTCATCTGCACTGGTCTCGGAAAAACACAGTTCCATCAGAACCTGTCTGAAAAAGCTCAGTCATATCTCGACTCGACTTACAGCACTTTTCAGGAGACTGTCCGAAAGGAACTCGGAGCAGATGTTCTGACATTTCCTCTGGATGTGACAATTGACGAGAGCATCGATTCGTTTTCAAAACTGCTTACTGAAAAAAACATCAGCCTGAACGGTTTTCTGCATTCGATCGCAATGGACAAGACAATCAAGGCAGGAGTGGTAGTGAAGTCTATCCTCGAAGTCACAAAGGAAGAATTTTTCAGTGCAATGGATGTTTCCGCATACTCTCTTGTTTCACTGACTCGGTCCCTGATAAATTATAAAGTACTTAAAAATAATTCCTCTATTCTTGCACTCAGTTATCTCGGTGCAGAAAAAGTAGTCTATCATCCTTACAGAAACATAGGTGTGGCCAAGGCTGCTCTTGAACGGATTGTAATTGAAATGGCATACGAACTGGGCAGATCGCATCAGATAAAAGTCAACTGCATCCGGTTCTCACCTTATACAGGAAGCAAGGCAGGAAGTGCAATTCAGGGTCTTCAGGAAGCAGTTGATTTCTGCGATAAGAACAGTCCACTCGGAAATGCACAGCCTGAGGATCTGGCTTTTGAGTCTGCCTATCTTCTCAGGCCGTACGGAAGGATTACAGGAGAAATTCGATATGTGGACGGAGGATATCATATCAGGGGATGAATGTCTTTACTGCACCCGAGCGTCTGCAATTTTTTTAAATTTCTGATTCTGCACCGGATCTAGACTGTGAAAGTAAACAGTAAAATAGGATGTTTTACCGAACACTAAATCGCCGCGCCAGACAGAGTTTTTGTTCGGGTTCAGTACATAAAATAGAATTCTTTTCTGCTCGTCATAATACTGAATCTTCATACCGAGCCCCTTTTCAGAGGATCCGATCGTAAAAGACCGGACAGAGGATTTTCCCTGAAGCAGTCTCTCAGATACAGCATCCGGAAAATCAAATTGAATTTCACGTCCTTCTGTTTCGGCAAAAAGTCTGCTGAATGTTTTATCTGCTGACTTGAATGCTGCAGAGAGTCTTTCTTTTTCTTCACTTGGAAATTGGAAACTGTACGAGACACTCTGAGCCCCATCCGTCAGTACTGCACGTTCAGTAAAATCAATGAAGACATCATAATGACCTTTAAAAAACAGTTTCCCGTATTTTTTCGAAAGCGAAACAACTTTTCCCTTTGCAAGCACCTTGAATTTTGCTTTGGACGCCTCGGCGCTGCCTGCACCGAGTGAGCTGTCATATTCCTTTGCTTTCAGAACGACTGAAGTTCCGTCAATTTCATACAACTGCACTGTCGTCGTACTTTGATCGAGGCAGGAATTGAACACATTTTCTGTCTGAGTTTCTATTATATATTTCATAATGATAATCCAGTTCGATATATTACGCCGTGCCGGCATTGCTGTCAAATTAAGACAGCATTCAGTTCCTTCGATTCATTTTTGCGGGACAGTGTAAAAATTTGCTTAAATGCTGCGAAATCCTTTTAAATTTTAAAAGTATTCTTCATTCTCAGAACAGAAACTGATAAAATCAACTGAAAAAAAGGCAACTACTCAGCCTAACGGCTGCTAGCTTCCAAGTTTGCGTCGCAGTTACAAATATCCGTTTTTCAAGAAATTGCTTTTAAAAAAGCAAGAAATTATCTTTAATCAGAAGCTGAATAGGGATTTCGGCAGTTTCAGATTTTGCCGAGCCAGCTTCCAAACCGACAGCCATCTTCAGAAGCTTGGCGAAAAGACGATATTCCCTTAGCGACTTCAAAGCTTGCGAAACCTCCGGCAGGATTAACTCAGCGGCGGCTCTCAAGTTTGCGCGCTTCAGCGAGCTGTAAGTTTTTTAGAAAAATTAAAATTAGATTTGTGGAAACTATTTTTTCAACAACTCTAATGAATAAAATTGAGAAGACGGAATTACAGTATGTCTAAAAATAGTGCTCCAAAGGAGTTCCTATGTCGAACAATTCATTCAGGACAGCAGACTGGTACAAAAAATTTTTACAGCATCCCGAATTTGCACGCAGACCGAATAAACATCCTGAAGTCACAAAATTTATCAAAGATCCTAAGAACCTTGCTCTGTATCTGAAAGACGCAGATATTTCCTATGTGGACTATCTGAAGAATCTGCCTCCTATTGTATTTGATCCTTCCTTTCGCGAAGCACTGATTGAATTTCTTTCACGCAAGGGAGACGAGCTGCAGTTTCTTCCGAATGAGCTGAAGAAGGATGAGAGAATCATCAAGGCTGCTCTCGATTCTGAACCTCGTGCAATATATTATCTGGATGCCGAATATCGTGACGATGAAGAGTTTGTTCTGCCGTATCTGATCAAAAGTCCGATCATATTAAGTCTTCTTTCCAAAAGACTTCAGAATGATATTGAATTCATAAGCAAAGGAATCCGTTCAAATGCAAATGATGTGCTCGGAACCTGGCCGGAAGAACTGCGGAACAATCCTCATCTGATCAAAGAAGCTAGAACTGCCATTTTCAAATTCGGTTCAGAGGACGCCTGGGACAAAGTGGACTGGGCAAAGCTGCAGATCTGCGATGACGGTTCGTGGACATTTGCTGCGGCCTGGGGAACAAGACAGTATGAAGGAATGGGCTACTCTCAGATCGACCTGGATGAATTCTCTGTATCCGGAACCTGGAAGATCATAAATGATTCAGTTCTTCGTCTGACCCCGACAGTGCCTCTCAGTAAATTTCAGCGTATGGGAGAATCTCAAAGCACTGAGCTGTTTCCTCGAGGAACGGAAGAAGTCGGCCCGGTCGATCTGCCCTGCATTGACATTAAAAATGGAAGGTTCATAATGAAGCGGAATTACAGTGCAGGAGATGATGCAGAATTTCAGATACTTTATGGTCTGCCTAAGTTTCTTATGTAGGGCATCGACAAAGAAAATATAATTATGAAAACACTGAAAATCCTGTCAAGAATATTATTCATCCTGCTTAAGCGATCAGGGTATATCGTCAGCCACAAATACATTTCCAGCAAGGTAATCTTGAACCTATCCCCCTGCCTTCTTGTGGCACATATTCTCTACCTGTTCCCCTTTCCTGCAAGGAAAAGGGGTGAGGCATTCTTCTGCCGTTGGCTTTTCCTCTTTCCTGATCCCTGAGCAGCAGCTTGCGTGTCGAAGGGCGGAAAGGGGACTCTTCCGATAAACGTCTGCATAACAAGCAAGGGGATATGTTCCGGGTTCAGACACTTGTGGCTTATAATCATGGGCTGGGAGAATCTCAGGAATGTGCAAATGAAAGAGAAAAGGCAATATATGATTATAAATCGCATATGCAAATGTATGGCATTATAAGAGAGGCACACTGTGAAAAATAAACTCAGCAGAAAAATCAAGTCCGGAATTTACTGCTTCGGAGACAGACATGAAGAAACAAAAGAACTGTACGAATGCACTAAATACGTGCTGTCAAAACACAGCGTCATCAGTACGGAAGTTTCAGTTCTGATGAAAGTTTTTCGTCACAGCCGCTATGGACAGGATGATGTTGAAACTTACAGAAATTATATTGGGAATGTGCTTGGTTCGATCGGATTGAAGAATGCATACAATGAGTTTTTAAAAACAGTCCCTCTGAATGATTTTAACAGGCTTTTCGCTGCAGCATGTGCATATCTGAATGATTCAGTGAATTCAGGTTCTGACTTTGATCCTGACAGGGATAAGACAGAAGAAAATGAAGTGCTCTTTGAACAGTATGACGACAATCAGAAGCTGATTGATAAACAAATTGTCTATAAAGGAGTATATTATCTGGGATGCAGTTTGAAGAATGACGAATCCGAAAAGATACACGGGCTTGTCAGAATTGAAATCAGCGACAGTTTTCCGCTGATTACGAAGCTTGGGATAGAGACGAATACAGTCAATCATTATGCAGCAGATTATAATGAGAGACAGACCTGGGGACATTTTATTGATGTTTTAACCAGAACAGGAAGAAGCACAACTTTTATGAATGACAGAATGAGACTTACTGACAGAAAAACTTTTCTGGAAGCATTCAGCACTGTCATGGAAAATGTCATAAAGGAAGTAGGTTAATTATGTTCGGTGCGATTTGCGGAGATGTAATAGGGTCCTATTTTGAGAGAAACAATGTAAAACACAAGAACTTCAATCTGTTCAGTGCAAAAAGCAGATTCACTGACGATACTGTGCTGACTGTGGCTGTTGCAGACAGCATCGTCAATCACAGATATTTTTCCTCAACCATTCACAGATACAGCAATCTGTATCCGAATGCAGGATATGGATCGGGATTCAAAAAATGGTTCAGATCAAAACATCCGCATCCTTACTGGAGTTACGGAAGCGGATCAGCTATGAGAGTGAGTCCGGTCGGTTTTGCATTTAACAGCCTGGAAGAAGTTCTGGAAATTTCCCGGAAGACTTCTGAAATCTCTCACAATCATCCTGAAGCAGTAAAGGGGGCTCAGGCAGTTGCTTCTTCCATTTTTTTAGCCAGGCAGGGCAAGGATAAGCAGGAAATTAAGAAATTTATTGAAGACAGTTTTCAGTATGATCTGACAAAGGGAATTGATGAGATCAGACAGTATTACAAATTTGATGTCAGTGCTCAGGGATCAGTTCCTCAGGCAATCACTGCATTTCTGGAATCGACAGATTATGAAGATGCAGTCAGAAATGCAATTTCGATCGGAGGCGACAGCGATACAATCGCCTGTATGTGCGGGGGAATAGCAGAAGCCTATTATAATAAAATCCCGCAGGAAATCATTGATTCCGTTCTAAGCATCCTTCCTCCGAACTTCACTGAAGTTGTAAAGAAATTCTATTCAGTTTATATGCAGAACAGCAGTATTGATTTCAGCAGTCAAAATTATCCTATGCAGTTTTAATCATCTTCAGGCCGAAAAAGGTTGCTGACCTTACTTAAGTAACGCTCAGGACGGCTAGTTCATCATGATGCGACTTTGTCAGGTTATATAAATTTGGATATTCCTTATTTATAGTAAATATGCAATTTTTAGGGATTTGGGGTTGTGTAAAAGCTTAATTCGAAGAAGGCATCACCGCGGTCACCGAGTGAAAAACCCAATCTTTTCCGGGTTTTTTGTATCGAGGTGGCGGTGAAGATCAATCAAAAACACGCTTTTACACAACCCCGTTAAATAAATGGGTACAGATGTGATTGGTGCGACTTGACAAAGTCGCAGTGTATTGAAGCTGCCGGCAAAGTCTTATGCAGATAATACTTGCATTTAAATTCATAAATATAAAATTGCCTATATTTGATTCAATTAAAAATTCATACCCTGGGCTGCAAAATGAAAAACTTAAGTACAGCATTTTACCGATATTTCAGCATCTGCATACTGTTCACTGCACTGTCTTCATCAATGTTCTGCTCAATCAGTGACGCAGTAAAAAAAACCAAATCAGACAGAAACACATCGAGAATTATTCCGGGAGTGCCGGAAGACACAAAGGCTGCCCGAATTTATGAGGACGGCCGAATGGAAATTCTGAACATTAATCCAGACAACAGCTGGACTCACTCCGGCAAAACCCAGAATGCAGTCTCTCCCGACGGGCGTTATATTGCATACTCAAAGGACCATAATTCCTTCTGGCTCTTTGATGCTGATACAGGAGAGGATATCAATGTTCATCCCAAACAGAATGATTACGGTTCTTTTACTCCGGAGGGATGGTCTGTCAATAATGATAAATTAATGTACAAACTGGATAAAAACAGTAAAGTATCTTATTTTATATACTCTCTGAAAGACAGAACAAAAACAGAGATTGACCTTCCCGGAAAGTTCGTCGCATGGGCTGCAGACGATGAAATGGTCGTATCCTCTGAAGACAGTCTCATCGTAAAAGGAAAAGAGACTAGAAAACTTCCTGTTACAGATAAGAACTTTGATTTTTATCAGATTACAAGAAGCCCTGACGGAAGCACATTGTACGGAAGATTCAATCAGGCGATAGCCAAAATCGATCTGAGTTCAGACAGAATCACAAGTATCACACCTGCCGGTGACTATGCTGAATACCAATGGCCGACCCCTTCCCCTTCAGGCGAAAAACTGGCCTATGAACACAGAACAGGATCAGATCAGGGATTCCCAGTGGGAAGCATAGACGTGGACGGAGTTCCGGCACTGCAGTATCGGGGCAGTATGACCAATTTTTTCTGGGTTGGAAATAGGACGATTGCACTTAAGGATGACTGCAGCTTAAGGATTGTAAACACTCAGACCCAAAAGATAAAAATACTGAAACTGGATCCGAAAGGCAGATATATTGTTCATTGCAATGGAAACGGTCAGCTTCCTCCAGATGAGGAAATGACTGAAAGGGAAAGTCTCCGAATCACTTCTCTATCAGGACTGTTTCTGCGTGAGGAACCGAGTGAGAAATCTCCGCAGATTCTGCTCATTCCGTTTGCTCATACAGTATTCATGAATCGGAGAAAAAAGACAGACATTACTGTGCAGGGAAAAACTGGCCGCTGGAGTCTTGTCACTTATTATTCCGAAGGTAAGGAATATGAAGGCTGGATGTTCGGAGGATTCCTGGGACCTGTGCTGCAGAAAATTACTGTATCAAACATATCGAACTTCAAGTCAGGATGCTTAGGCGGGTGCAATGCATGCGGATCCTTTGATTTTTCACCTGTTGGAAAATTTCATCATTCAGTGCACTGTCACGGAGATGCGGTCACAGGAAAATGGGCACTCGTCGGAAAAGAAATTCGTGTCTGCACCAAATCAAACTGCAGTCCGAAGGACACAAAGGAGCTGGTATTCCGTCCGTCGAGAGATGGACAGATTGTATACGAAAACAATGGAACTGTGGAAACGGTATTCAATGCGGATCAGATATTCCATTGGGAACCGCCTCATTGACGGTTAGTGTAATTCAGATTTTGTATGCTAAAACCGATATCATAACAATAGCGGAACAGAATGCGGATGCATATTTTAGGATTGAAAATTCGGGAAATGTATTCTGCAATATATTCTATTCAAGGAGTGTAAATGAAACTGCCGATTACAAAACAGTCGACTTTGGAGATATGAGTCAAGCTTTTGGAATCGTAATGACGAAAGAGGCAAACGGAAAGTGGGAGATGGATCATATTCGAAACGGAGCAGAGCCTGTCTGTTACGGCACTGCATCCGGATGGTATAACTGAAAAGACAGTCTCTGAGTCGAACTGTCATTCACACAGAGACTGTTTCCTGAAACATCCTCCATTATTTCGATTGACTTCTTTTGGGAACCAGTCATATTTTATGTATGGAAGACGTTTTGACAAAAGACCGAATTCTCAGATATGATTTAGACACTTATCATAAGATGGGAGAACTCGGTCTTATCCCTCGAAATACAGAACTGATTTATGGAGTTGTGGTTCATAAGATGACTGTTTCACCGATACATTCAAAAACAGTAAATAAACTTAGAAATGCAATTTCGAAGGCTCTTTCAAACGAGTTTATCATACTTCAGGAAAGTCCAATCTCAATCCAGAACTCGGAACCGGAACCGGATATTTCAGTCATTCGAGGAACATATGATGATTTTGGAAAAGAACATCCGTCCTCTGCTGAACTGGTGATTGAGGTTGCTTACAGCTCTCTCGAAGACGATCTGGAAAAAGCATCTATTTACGCCAGTGCAGAAATTCCATCGTACTGGATCATTGACATTCAGAACAGAAAACTGCATATCTTTGAAAAACCGGAAAAAGGAAAATACAATATTCATTCCATTCTGGAACCGAAACTCTCAGTCAAAATTCCACATACTGAAACAGAAATCAGCATAAACGAACTTCTGTGAAGACAGATGTCTAACCAGGGTATTCATATACGTTTTCACGAATACTGCATATTAAAATTATCAAATATAGTATCCCTGTTCCAATCTGCCCAAGTCTGTTTTTTTATGGTTGCACCCCGGGGTTCTTCCAAAACAATACATAAATTATGCGCTCTACTGAGGCCCTTCAATGAAACTTCTTCCCGACATTTTAAACAATCCTCGCGCTCACGGATTTCTGAGAGCCGCAGCAGTGTCCCCAAAGGTCAAAGTCGGGGATGCGGATGCAAATATTTCCGCTATTCTCGAGGCTGCAGAGAGTGCTGCAGACAAAGGATGTGAGATCATTCTTTTTCCTGAACTCTGCATTACAGGATATACCTGTGCGGATCTTTTCTCTCAGGGAGCACTTCTGAAAAAAGCAGAGTCTGCTCTCCTTCGTCTGAAAGAAGAACTTCCTTCTGTAACAGTCATTGTAGGAGCTCCTCTCGAAATCGAAGGCGGGGTCTGGAACTGTGCAGTTGTGATTCAGGGAAAAGAAATCAAAGGAATTGTTCCCAAAGCCTTCCTTCCCAATTCGAGAGAATTCTACGAGGGCAGATGGTTTACAAGACAGCCTCCTTCAGCACCTGTCAGAACCGTGAGCCTTCGATCATTAAAAAATATCCCGTTTGGATCGCTGCTGTTCCGACAGGGGGAAATGATCTTCGGAATAGAGATCTGCGAGGATCTCTGGGTTTCAGACCCTCCCTCTTCCACACTTTTTCTCCAGGGTGCAGACATCATTTTCAATCCGTCCGCTTCTCCTGAACTAGCAGGCAAATCAGGATACCGGAGAGATCTGGTATCGCAGCAGTCGGCCAGATGCATAGGATCTTATGTGTATGCATCTGCAGGTCCTTCTGAATCCACGACAGATCTGGTATTCTCCGGTCACTGCATCATTGCAGAATATGGAACAGTGCTTGATGATAAACGTCCGCGACTGCTTGAGACTGACTCTGAAAAAATGAAATCATCCATACACTGTATTGCAATTTCAGACATAGACTGGAAGAAGACAAGACATGAAAGAATTCAGACAAGCTCATTTCAGGAACAGGCTAGATCCGTTTCGAGGCCGACAGTCATTGATGTCCCGGAATGTACTGTGCCTTTAAATGAAAAAACAGGAACTCTGCTCCGCAAAGTGGATCCTTTTCCATTTGTGCCGAAGGGAGAAAAAAGTCTTTCCGAAAGAAGCATTGAGGTCTTTGATCTTTTGACTCACGGTCTTGTCACTCGGTTGATTCACACACAGTCAAAACACATCATCCTTGGTCTTTCCGGAGGACTCGATTCTACTCTCGCACTTCTTGTGGCCAGACGTGCAATGACTCATCTGGGCTGGGAAATTTCGAGAGTTGTATGCATTTCGATGCCTGGTATGGGAACAACTTCCCGCACAAAAAACAATTCCGAAAATCTTGCAAAGGTGATGGGAACTTCTTTCCTGGAAATATCCATTGTAGATGCTGTGCTGAAACATTTTCAGGACATAGGACTTGATCCAAGCGACAGATCAGTGACTTTCGAAAACTGTCAGGCAAGAGAAAGAACTCAGATACTGATGGACTATGCAAACAAGGTGGGCGGTTTTGTGCTCGGAACAGGAGATCTGTCAGAGATGGCTCTCGGATGGTCTACTTACAACGGGGATCATATGTCCATGTATGCAGTCAACAGTTCGATTCCGAAGACACTAGTGAAACATCTGGTTTCCTGGGCGAGTGCAAATCTTGTAAATGACTTCGGTTTTCAAAATGCAGCTGCAGAAGAGATCAAAGCCAAAGAAGTTCTTCTCGACATTGTAGGCACACCTATCAGCCCTGAACTTCTTCCTCCGAATGAAAAAGGAGAGATATCCCAGAAGACGGAAGAATCCGTAGGTAAATATGATTATATAGATTTTTTCCTTTACAGCACACTTCGCTGGGGCACACCTCCTGCAAAGATTGTATATCTTGCAGCAATCGCATTCGGTCAGGATAAACTCACAGAAATTATTGATACTCTGACCAATTTCTATAAAAGATTTTTTTCGCAGCAGTTCAAGAGAAACTGCACACCGGACGGACCTAAGGTAGGAACAGTGACTCTGTCTCCTCGGGGCGACTGGAAAATGCCAAGTGATGCCCACGCAAGTCTCTGGCTCGAAGAACTGTCAGAGCTGAAAACTCTTCTTGGTCTGGATAAAAAATGAATTCAGAAGATTACAGAGTTCAGAATGATAAGGCCGACTCTTATTTACTGAATGCCGTTCCGTCTCACTGGAAAATCAAAAAGGGCCAGGGAGCAGAATTTCTATGTGAAGTTCATCCTGAGAAAAGTTTTATCGTTCTTCCATTCACAGTATTTCTGAAAACAAGGTCATCCGAAAACAGAGAAGACAGAGTTTTCCTGAAAAAAATCGGCAGAACTGAATTCAATTCGCTGCAGTATCCCGTTTTCATTACAGCATATCTTGAAGACGAAGAGAAAGCGTTCTGGGACTGGAAACATTCTGCATATATCACAGAGACTGAGGAGAATATAAAAATATCCATTCCCCGTTCCAATGAACTGCAGGGGACTGACTGGTATCTGAGACCCGAAGCAGATCTAGTCAGATTTTTCCTCGAAGAACATTTCCTTTTCAGACTGCCCGAAAACACAGTCTCGGAAAAACAGAAAAAAGGATGGGGATTTTTCCTTGAAAAAAAATACAAGGATGCCCTCGAAGACTTTCAAACCTCAGAGGAATGGAATTCAGATGATCCCCTCATTCTGAATGCATCTGCAGTCTGTCTCTGGAAAATGGATCAGATCCAGGAAGCAGTCACTCAGATGGAAAGAGCTGTTACTTTAAAAAAAGACAATAGACTCGATGTCATCCTGGCATATATTCTTGCAGAATATGGAATCATCGAAAAAGATATAAAATCATTAAAAAGATCCATTCAGATTCTGAATATGCATTCTTCTGAATTTTCTGAATCAAGTTTTTTTCATTATTATATGGGGAGAACCGCGATGGAACCGGGTATAGAGAGCAGTGTTGATTCCATTTCAGAGATGCATTCAGCCCTTAAGATCAGACCTGATTTTATTCCCGCCAAGATTACACTCGGAATCTGTTATGACAGTCCATACGCTCCTGAAGCAGGAAGACCCGGCCCGCACGATATATCCTGTTTTAACGAAGTGCTGGCAGAACATCCGAATCATCCGGAAGCCGCCCTCTGGAAACACTTAAGTTTCTGCAAACTGAATACTCAGACAAAAGAACATTTGGAGACTCTCGTGAAAATACTCGAAGAAAATCCAATTCTCGCCAAAATTCATCGAGACTCCTGGAAATGGATTTCGAAAGGTTACGAGAATCTGAACGAGAAGAATTTAGCATTAAAATATCATGAACTATGGAAGCATTCAATTCAGTAATAAAAAAACAGGCAAGTAAGAATTAGCAGCAGGAGACTATGAAAAAAAGAACGGCACGAAATTAGACCAGCTCAGAGACTCTATGTCCAGAGAATTAAAAAATCTGTCAGATATAAAAAATCTTTTTGAAATATCAGAGGAGAATATAACTAAATGGCTAAATGATTTTAGAGACTATTTCAGCGAATATGCAAAAAGAGAAGATCCTCTATTTATGCCCAATGATATTAAACTTCTCATAATTATGAATTCAACTGAAGATTTTGAAGATATTGAACACAATATTACATCAGACGGTTGGATAGATTATGCTTCAAATGAATACAGAAGTCTTGCTCCCTTTTATAAACATTTAGATGATATGATAGATCCTGAAGTAATTGCAGAAAGATTGCATTCATTGGAAAAAATTCAAGCAGATTCCGTAATGACTTACGCGAAAATATACAGAAGAGCGACACAGAAATTGCTGAACATAGTTATAGAAGAGCATGATGATCCATTTTATTATCACAGGGAAAATCATTTAATATATCCTGTAGTTTATCTTTTCCGCCATACAATGGAGCTCTATTTAAAAGGCACCGCTCAAAGAGTAAAAGCAGGGAGGATTATTGGGCATACACTTGAAGATATCATAAATAAAATAGAAACTTCCGCAAATAGGAAAATTCCCAAATGGGTAAAAAATCAGCTGTTGTATCTAGACAGTTTTGATAAAGAAGCTACTGTTTTCAGATATCCGGATGAACAAGATTTTTACGAATATGTTGTTGATCTAAATCAACTCAATTATCTTATCACAAAACTGTGTGATTTATTCGAAACGCAATTAAAATATAATTAAAAAAGAGATAATATTCCCAAATATAATTCGAAAGAAAATGACACTCCAAATTCTAAAGAAAACATAAACAAGGAATCCATCAAAAGGCTAAAAAGCCTATTGCATACATACTGCATCACAGATGAAGAGTTAAGCATTCACTGTGAAGTCGAATTAGCAGAGCTAAATAAAATAATCAAAAATAAAGAGAAAAACATTCCTAAAGTTTTACTTTATTATATCGCATATAAATTTGGAATTAATCCTGATTAGATACTGAATGGAATTGAGCCTAAGATAGTCTAGAAATATCCTTCGAAAAGTGTTATTTTCTTGACAAACCGGCAATTCGAAAGGAAGAAGAAAGTGAGGACATTATGAAAGAAGAAATATTAAGAATTTGGGGCTATAATTTCTGGGCAAGCGAACGGTTTGCGGCCAAACTTCAGGATTTTTCGGAAGAAGAATTCTGCAGAGATTTGGGTGATGGATGCGGATCAGTGAGGGACAAACTCGGCCATATTCTGGGGGCCAACAAGGTCTGGCTCGAAAGAATACAGGGCAGGGTGAATCCATTTCTGCAAGCATCTGAAATAAAGGATATCCGTTTTTATCTGGATCTTTCCGGCAGGATACATTCTGATTATAAAAAAATACTGAATGAACTGACTGAAGACAGTCTTCAGAAACCGATTTCCTATAAAAATTTGAAAGGTCTGGAATTCAGTACCCCTCTGTTTGAGATACTTCTTCATGTGGCAAATCATGCCACCTATCACAGAGGACAGGCTGCATCTCTTGTGAGAAGAATCAAAGGAAGTCCGCCTGTGACTGATATGATTGAATATTTCCGGTCAAAGTCAACATCTCAGTGAAGTAAAAATTTCTGCAAATCATTAGGCTGCGTAAAAAGATGATTTTCACGCGGGAACGCGAAGACGCAGAGAAAAAAGAATCGCAAGCTCGGAAGCTGCTGCAAGCTTGGAAACGGCTTCCCCCCGCGACTTCGCGTGAGTCTTCTTTTTATTTGCTTTTACACTGTCCCGATGAGTCAGAAATATCTTTATGCAACTTTGTTTGTCATATTCTAGATTTTAAGCATTATTACAATGCTTAAATAATTAATCTTATTGATTGAAGAATGGGGATTTAGGCAGTTTCAGATTTTGCCGAGCCAGCTACCAAACCGGCAGCCATCTTCATGAAGCTTGGCGAAGGGGCAATCGCCCCTTTAGCGGCTTAAAAGTTTGCGAGCCCGTCTGGCAGCAGCTTCCTCGCTTGCGAGACTTTTACGAAGTCCCACCCCTAAAGCGAGCGAAGCTCGCTTTAGGGGTGGGAAACAGGAATGTTTTGTTGAATGCGACTTGACAAAGTCGCATTCATTTCAAAAATACTTTTACCAGATTCACAATCGTATCAATGGAATCATCGTGTTTGAAAAGATATCGTGTGATTCCGCGTGCATCGATCAGGTAAGTGTACGTGGAGTGATCTACAAGGTAGTATTCCTCCGATTTCACTGAATCGGATTTCTTATAGGAACCGGCGAAAAGTTTGACAACTTTCTGTATTTCATCTTCCGTTCCGGTAAGTCCGATCGGAGACAGATCATTGTAATATTCCAAGTATTCCTTCAGTCTTTTAGGTGTATCTCTCTTTGGATCAATGCTCACAAATACAATTCGAAGCTGATCCCTGCTCTTCTCCAGTTCACGGAACACTACACCCAGTTTGGCCAATGTCATCGGACAGGCATCGGGGCAGTATGTATATCCGAAATACAGAAATACAGTCTTGCCTTTCAGAGAGCTCATCTGAAATTTATTTCCATTCTGATCAGTCAGAGTAAAATCACCTCCCGGGAGATCTTCTCTCGAAAAACTCCCGTCCCTGCATTCACTGAAGGCAAATGCAGTTAAGAGAAAAATAATGATATTTTTCATTTTTATCATTAATGACTGCCGTGGTTCATCATTCCGTCCAGTTTTTTAACTTTTGCAGTCACTTCTTTCTTCGTTCCATTGCTGAAATTCAGAATCATTTTTACATCAGTCCCTTCCTTGACATCCTTTTTCAGTTTGATGAACATAATGTGGAGAGATCCGGGCTTGAACTGCACAGACGAATTTGCAGGAATTTTAATGCTCTCAAGTCTCTTCATTTTCATGACTTCCTTTTCCATAACGGTTTCATGAAGTTCCACAAGTTCAGAGATTTCAGACTCTGCAGAC
>JBPOJG010000042.1:0-11136 GCA_052033835.1 Spirochaetota bacterium | reverse complement strand
CTGCGGAAATCAGAATCAGACTGTACTCATTGTTTCCGGAGGGCGGCAGAGTCCGTATGCTGCTGAAATAATATGCAATATTTATAATCAGAACGGCTCCGATTAAAAGCAGAACCGTATGCATACGCTGAATTTGAAAAGCGAACCCCTGCAGGGCTGCAAAAAATAGAAAAGCGCCCGCTGCTCCGAAAAAAAGTCCTTCAAAATGAGAATACATCAGAAAGAGAGAAAAAATGGAAAAGGAAAGATTTCTGAACTCCGGATTTTTGAGAGAATGATAAATCTGCATAAAGACAGGCAGTGCAAGCATCAGCAAAATCATTATTTTCAGAATATCAGGTGAGATATAATCCGTTGTAAGATGGAGCAGAATTTTCAGATAGGAATGTTTTCCGTAAAAAAAATCAGAATACATCTGAGGGTATCGTCCGACTGATTCAAGAAAAAAAACAAATACATAAAAACTGAAAATGACATAACTGAATCTTTCAGAGAGTCTGAATTTCAGAAGAAGTCTTTCAAACATAAGATGAAGAAAGGAGAAAAATATAAAATAAATAAAAAATATCTTAAGCGATGCGGAAAGAAACACAATCGCAAACTGAAAATTGAAATACGATCTTATCGTTTCAGATATGTCAAATCCCATCAGACTGAAACTTGTATTCAGAAGAACTGATGAAATCTGAAGAAACACGCTGAAAAACAGAGGCTTTTCGAGTTTTTTCAGAAATGCGGAAAGAATTGCGTAATATTCATTCATTCAGAAGTTCCTCCAGTTTTCTGCTGAATAAAGACAAAAGAACAGCAGATCCGAAACAGACAAAAGCGAGAAAGAGAAAGAAGTCATGAACTGAAAACCACGAAGAATATGCACCGGACAGCCAGCCTGAAATATAATGTGATACTGCATTTGCTGTAAACCAGAATCCGACTACAGTGACAGAAAACTTTACCGGTGCAAGCTTCACAGCCATAGACAGCCCCACAGGAGAAATGCAGAGTTCACCGAAAGTAAGGAGAATATAATATACCATAAGATATATTAATGGAGTTTTTGCATTTCCGGTAAATATTTCACCGAAATACAGAACCAGATAAGAAAGCCCAAGTAAAATGACTGCAAGTATGAATTTTGTGGAAATAGCCAAGTCTTTCTTTTCCTTAGAAAGTGCAGTCCAGATCCCTGCAGTGATTGGAGCAAACATCAGTATCATAAAACCGTTTACGGACTGAAACATAGAAGCCGGAATCTCAGTTCCAAAAACAATCCTGTCCGTCTTTCTGTCAGTAAAAAGACTGACTGCAGAACCCATCTGCTCATACGGTATCCAGAAAAAAAGTGCAAAAAAACCGAGAACCGCAAGATAAATCAGACTGTTCTTCTCAGAACTGTTCAAAGGAATGTCTCTTTGATTGGAAACAGCCGACGGCTTGAACTCACCGACGGTGCCTATCAATCCTCTTCCGAAATAAAACTGAACAAGACCTATGAACATTCCGAATCCGGCCAGACTGAATCCGTAGTGCCATCCGTATTTCTCTCCGATATATCCGCAGAGAAGAGGCCCGAAGGCTCCTCCGATATTGATTCCCATATAAAAGATTGTGTATGCAGATTCTCTGAGAGTCTGTTTATCAGTATAAAGCTCTCCTAAAAGAGAACTCATATTCGGTTTAAAAAAACCGTTGCCGAATATCAGAAAGGCAAGTCCTGCATAAAAGAAAAACATCCCTTCAAGTGCAAGAGAGAAATGTCCGAGCATCATCAGAATTCCTCCTATATAAACAGACTTGATTCTTCCAAGAATATTGTCTGCTGCATACCCGCCGAGAAGAGGTGCCAGATATACTAGAGCAGTGTATGCACCGTAGATTTTTCCGGCAGCAGCATCACTCATCAGAAGATGTTTTGTAAGATAAAAAATGAGAATTCCTCTCATTCCATAATAACTGAACCGTTCCCACATTTCCGTAAAAAAAAGAACAGGGAGAGCTTTGTGATGTTTATCCCGCATTTGCCTTTGCCCTTGATTTCCAGGGAACATCTTCATTTCCTGATTTGAAATTTGCGAATCTGGCTGCAGTAAAAAGATAATCAGAGAGTCTGTTGATATAGATCAGTGCCTCAGAACTCACTGTTCCGGCATTTTCCTGTAAATTAGTCATCTGCCTTTCGAGTCTTCTGCAGACAGTCCTCGCAATATGAAGCATTGATGCTGCCTGCGTTCCTCCAGGAAGAACAAAAGATTTCATCTGCGGCAGTTCAGCACTCATCAAATCCATTGCATTTTCTAGAAGAGCAATATCCTCCTCCAGGATAATTCTGCCGGAATTTTTCGGAACAAAACCGGACAGTTCCGATCCAAGTTCAAATAGAATATTCTGTATTGCTGTCAGAGTTTTTTTCTCACTGAAATCCTGATCGACGAAACTGATTGCAGCACCAATGAAACTGTTCAGCTCATCCACTGTTCCGTAGAGTTCGACTCGGGGATCAGATTTTCTGACGCGTTTTCCGTCTGCAAGAGAAGTATCACCCTTGTCGCCTGTTTTAGTATAAATTTTCATAAAGGATAGTACCTCTGAAGATTGCTGAGCACCTTGTAATTTCTGTAATTGGAAATAATGATCCTGCAGTAGTCTCTCGACTCCTTGGAGGGAAGCTCTTCCAGGAAATGATTAAAGTCATTTTTATAATGATTTCTTCTCCATTTTCGAAGATTCCCAGGCCCTCCGTTGTAGGCAATTGCAGCCCAGGTCAGTTTTCCTTCATAATTTTTGAGAAGATCTCCCAGGAACTTTGCTCCGAAACGGATGGAAAATTCAGGATCATGAAGGGAGTAATCCTTTACTCCGAGTTTGCCCGCAAGAAATTTCCCGGTCGCCGGCATCACCTGCATCAGTCCCCTGGCATTGGAAGGAGACACTGCATTTTCTCTGAAAAAGGATTCCTGTCTCATAATTGCATATACAACTTCTTCTTCTACATTGTACTCTGCTGCATTTTTCACTACAAGATCTCTGTGAGGTCTCGGATAGAGTCTCGAAGAAATCTCTTCAGGCAGAAGAAGAGGATCATCAGGAATCATATAATTTTTCATCAGCTGTCTCGTAAAAAACAGAGACATATATGCATTTCTGCCCGAATCGCCCAGACCGACGTAAATTTCATATTTCTGATTCAGAGAAAGATTCTGATCTCTCGAATAGGAATCTGCCATCTCAAGAGCTTCCTTCATATTTCCGTAACGAAGATACTCAGCGGCAGTCTGAAGATACTGACTGTTCTTTACTTTTTCCTTAGCAGTCTTCAGACGATTTGCGAGTTCCTGTGAATCCTTGAAATAGGCAAAACTCAGATTATGACCTGTCAGAACAGTGGAATATTCATCATATTTTTTTAATGAAAAATATTTCAAAAGACTTTCTTTGGATGCAAAAGGAGAAGAAGGAACTGTGAGAAGAGAAATCTCCTGATGAAATTCCTCGTTGATGACTACATTGTAGTAGGAACCCGGGCAGTGTTCATAAGCCTTTTCAAGCACCTCATTGAATTTAGCCTTGCTTTGTCTGAACTTCAAGTATCTCAGATACCAGTAGACCAGTCTTCCTTTTACAGGCACATTCGGGATTTTAGTAAACGCAGTCTCCCAGTAATTTTCCTTTGCATAGTGAATGGAATTTGAACCTGTACTGACAAGGAAATCAATCAGATGATCCTGGTATGTAAGATCATAAGGAAAGACAGTAAGATAACTTACAGTTGCGTTGAAAAATTTTTCCTTGCTCCCTTTTTTCTTGTACAGTCTTGCCTTCTGTTTCTGTATTCCGGGATCAGAACTTGAGGAGTATTTTCCAATGAGTTCCTCAGCCGCATCATAGTATTTTCCTGAAATCAGCTCATCAGCCAGCCTTCCGACAAAAGCATCATCTTTAGCGAGCTCAGGATTTTTGGAGAGAAAAGGAAGAATCTGACCCGGCATATATCCTGCATAAAAAAGCGCAATATTCATGGCCGCACTCTTGTCGTTCAGAGACGAATTGATGCTTCCCCTGCCCTTCAGATTTTTCTTTTCCCTTCCGGAAAGATATGGAATGACATATGCCAGTTCAGGAAGTTCGAGTTTCATATAAAAATCCTCCTGAACAGCCCTTTTGAGGTCTTTGACTGCCATTCTCTTCCATTCAGGATCAGCATCCGAAGACAGCAGCCTGTAGTAACCGGAAAGAGCCTTGGATGTCTTTCCGTCCTTCCAGAGCGAATGTGCAAGAATGTATTTTGCGTGACCTGTAAAAAGAAAAGGTTTCTCCTTTTCCACATTCTTCATTTTCTCAATGACTGTATCATAATATCCATTTGAGGCCAAGACAGAAAGCTGCTCCTCCCAGGATCGCAGAAAAACGGGATCATTCTCCAAAGGAGCCTTTTCCAAGTATCTGAGTTTCTGCTTCACAGTCAGAAGTTTCCTTCGGGTCAGCTCCAGGTAAAGTTTCCAATAGGAAATTCTGAAAATGACCTTTCCGAAGCTGAATTTTTCAGAAAGAAGAGACTCCACTTCAGGGCCGCCGATCCTTTCAGGGTATCTGCCGGAGGCGATTCCATATAAAAGACGGAATCTGAATTCCTTATCGGGATTTTTTACTTCTTCATGGTACCTGACAAGCGCGAAAGCCTCAGTCTGAGTAATTGATGTTTTTGAAGATAAATTTCTGTTGATTTTTCTCCAGCTCATCGTTTTTATATCATACTGGATATCTTCCTCTGCTGTCAGCAGGGAGGGAAAAAACAAAAAAAATAAGAAAAAGATTCGGAGAAAAACAGCCATAGGTTTTCTATGGACAAAAAAAACGGTTAGGCTCGTATGCCTATTGTAAATTAATATATAGGAGAGAAAAAATTGGGTTCTGTAGGCTGGGAAGAAATATACATTTCCTCACAGGAAGAGGAAAGCTTTTCTGAAGGATTTGCTACAGGCAGTTTTTCGATAACTGAAATTCGTGACTATTTTGTAGACAAAGCGGGAAACCCGTCTTCAGAATCGTCTGGGCAGTTTCTGTCCTTTTTTCCGGGCGAAAAAAACCCGACTTTAAACCTCACTGACTTCTTATACACTGATCTTTTGGGAAATATTCGTCTCCGACTCGGAAAAAATGTCAAATATTCCTTTTTGGAACCGATTCTTCAGAATCATTCCTTTACAGAAATTCTGGAAAGAACACTGACTGATCAGATGAGCAGACCGGAACTTCACACTGACTATCTGGATGCAGTTTTTCTGACACTTTTATACCAAAACAGACTGAAAGAGATTTCTGAATTTATTATGAGCCTTTCATCCAAAAATCTGCTCAATCTGAATCTGCAGATTTTTTCCATTCTTTCAGGACTGATGAAAAAACCTTTGGAAAATCTTGTGATGAGCGGTGCCGAAAAGGAACCTCTGAACATTCTCTACAAATACAAATTTCTGGAAATTTCTCTCTTGGAGAGAAACAGGCTGTATGACCTGGTTCTGGAAAAATCAGCACCTTCACTGAACGGGATTGTATTTCATCTATTCAGCAGAAATACGACAGGAATCAGAAATATTTTCCCGATCTACAAAATCATTATGGAAAACTTTGATTCTCTCGATGAACTGGAAAGAAAAGAGTTTATGGAATCCTTTCAGGAAAATGGACGTTTTCTTCAGGTTTACAATTTTATGAAGAAATCCTACAGCAAAAAGGAACTCAGGGCCTGGCTCGACAGGATCCGCAGGCTGAATGGAAAATCTGATCCGGATACAGAGCATTCTTTCAAAGGATACAGCGAAAAAGAAGATCTGATCCAGAAATACAAGACTCTCAGATCAGAGCATATGGTATACACTCTCTCCCCTTTTGAAATACTGCTTCTTTTAAGTTCATCGGTGGCGCTTCAGGTCAAAAATGAAATCCTGGAAGCATACAAATCCATTCCGTCATCCTATATCGTCAACAGATCACTTTCTGCAGTGTACTACTTTCAGTCTGATTACAGAAGATTTCTCCTTCATCTGGAGAGATCAGGAAGCCTCCAAAACCATGCAGAAAGCATTTATCTGAAGAGTCTGGCCTGTATTGAGCTGGGACACAGCGAAGAGGCCAAAAGACTTCTTTTGGTATTGAAATCTAAATTTCCGGATGCAGAAGTCATTCAGGATGGACTGAAAAAACTGGCAAGGAAGACAGCCGCAGCTGTATGAGACTTAACACGATCAGTCGACTTTTTCTCTAATTCTTCCGTCTGAAAGTATATTCTGAATTCTGATCATACTTCTAAGTGCTTTTTCGGATTCTGTTTCATTTCCAAGACCCTGAATTTCCTGAAACATAGAGTATGCCTTTTCATAATTCCGTTTTTCTTCTTCTCTTTCAGCAATTCGAAGAAGAAGGGGAATGGAATATAAATTCTTGAAGGAAGATCTGATTTCCAGATTGGACTCGATGAGCAGATTCAGTGATTTTTCTTCTTCTTTGTACACTTCGAGAACTTTTGGATCTGTAGAGTAAATCAGCTGACGTTTGAGTCCGTTGACTTCCGCTTTTTTTGCATTTACACTTTCATCACTTTTCTGCAGAGAGTCTTTCAGGCTTTTATAATCATTGTATGTTTTTTCCAGATAAACTTCCTCTGCCTGAAAACGTTTCTTCTGTTTTTCATTTCTCGATATAATCCAGTTGCAGAAAAATGATTTTCTGATTTCAGTAATGCTTCTGGCATTTTTATCCGATTTTGACTTCTCATTTTCAGAAATCCATCTGTCGGCATACATGGCAGCAGATGCCAGATTTCCCAGTCTCTTATCATAAAAATCAGAGAGGAAAAAATTGAATTCAGTCTTCTGTCTTTCATCCGATGGTGCGAGACTTGCATAATATTCTTCAAAGTATTTTACTGCAGGAATATTCTCCTTCAGTTCAGAATGAAGAGTCCCTGCCTTCAGATAAACATTCGAATCAAACTTGGATTCCTTGAATCTGTCTTTTTCAAGTGTGATATATTTTATATAATAATCGAGTGATGTTCTTATGTCTTTTGCTCTTCTGTATTCATCTCCGAGCAGAATGAGAAGTTCAGGCATTTCAGGATTCAGGGAATAGGCAAACTCGAATATGGAAATATATCCGAAATGTTTTGCATCTTTTTTCATGATGTTTCCAAAAGAAAAAAGCCTCTTTGCGTCTAGAACTGTCTTCTCCTTCTGTACCGGAAGCAGATTTTCGAGAAGTGAATCTCTGTATTTTTTTTCAGCGTTTTCCAGATCCTTTTCAGCACTTTCAATCTTTTTCCTGTTGCCGCTGAAATCAGAGAGAGTATTCTTTCTTGCATTGACTGCTTCCTCTTTATGGACAGAATCAATCAGCTCTCGAATCTCTTTCTTTTTCTTCTGAAATTCGGAAAGAATCTCTCTGTGTCTGGAAATGCGGCCGGAATTCTCATTGGACAGAATGTCCTGACTGCTCTCTTCTTTCAGAAAATAGTCCTCACCAAAATCAAAACTGTGATTTCGGAAAGCAGCGAGATACGCCTCTTTTGCTTTATGCTCTTCTCTGTTTTTTTCATAGAGCTGTGCGAGCTGAAAAAGAAGATCATACAGAACTTTGGAATTTCTGATCATTGAGGTTTCCGAATTCTGCAATGTCTGAGTTCTCCCAAAATTGCGGATGGAGTTCCAGTCGGTGGTGGGTCCTGTTTTTCCTGAAAAAATCTTAAATCTTAAAGAAACTTCATCTCTGAATTTTTTGTCAGGAAATTTTCCGGCACGGAGTCTTTCTTCTTCAAGTCTCTTGTCCTCAGTGAACTGCCCATAGTACAGTTCCAGGGCTTCGAGAGTTTTCTGAATTTTTATGGAATCGTCTGACTCACTTGAAGCGATACTGTCCACTTCTTTTCGTTTTTCAGGACTGATACATTCTTCGGGAGTTCTGTATCTTTTCTCTGAATCCAGACGGAAATCGCCCGAATCGGCAAACAGAACCGAAAAACTGAAAAGAAAACAATATAAAATCTTCATCAGTTTCTGTATCGGCAGAAATCCATTCAGTTAAAAGTGTTCAGCCGGTAACTTCTGCGAGTTCTTCGTTTGTGAGGATTTTTTCTATGTCTATCAGAATGATGAATCGGTTGTCTCGCTTAGCCACTCCGATAATGTACCTCGAAGACATTCCCTTTACGGAAGGAGGAGGAGGATCTATCTGAGATTTGGAAAACTGAACACCGTGTGATACCTTGTCCACAATGATGCCTAAAGATTTGCCATTGATTTTCACAATGATCGCACGGTTCATCATAGATTCATGCACTCTTTTATTCATGATCTTTTTGCTCAGATCAATCATATTGACTACTTTGCCGCGAATGTCCATGAGGCCCACAAAATAGTCCTGTGATTTAGGGATTTTAATCAGATTGGAAACCTTTACAATCTCTTCCACATTGATAATGGAAATTGCATAGTCTTCTTCGCCTATTGTAAATGTTATATACTGATCAATGAGATGATTTTCTTCTTGCGGCATAGTCAGACTCCCATTTTAGAACTCAGTATATCCTGTATAGAAAAAATAGCTTCCCAAACTTAAAAAAATCAAAACCTTCATAATCAGAGGATTTCTGCCTCGAATTGCCCAATCCATTCCCCCAAACATGATCCCCAGAAATGCAAGACCAGATCCGACAACAATATAATCAAAATAATGAAGATAGAGAATTGCCCCGAGAGAAGCACCCAGAACTGCATCATGCAGTTCATCGATCATTCTTTCTTTGTTGAATTTAGGCCGGAGAAAAGTCTTCAGTGTTTCTTTAAATGAAACCTTCTTCCTTTTAGGAAGAAAATCCACCTGAGAAACTGTTTCAGAAGTTTCCTTTCTTATCCCTGCACCGGGCAGAACAGGAACAATTTCATACATCCCGCCGACCGCTTCAATCAGATCCTTATCCGGAATCGAGGCAAAAACCATTCGAAAAGGATGGATCTTCTTTCGCACAGACTTGTGTATACTGTGGAGCACATCCCTTTCTCGAATGATGTTCCCTTTCTTGATTACAGATGAATAGGAGGATCCGTCAGAAAGATCTAAATTCAGCCTGACTAGACCTTCATGGAAATTAAATTCTGCCTGCAAGAGATCTCCTGCAGGAGTCTTGGCCTGGTAACACTTCTTATAACCTTGTGTTACAGGCCGAGCCTTTTTCCACCATGTCCGATATAAATCCGGATTTGATTCATACAGCATAGTCATATTATCGGAGACTTCCCAATTTGCTTAAAAAGAAACTCTATTTCTTCTTATGACGATTTGCTCTTCTCTTCTTTTTTCTCTTATGTGTAGCTATTTTTCTGCGTTTTCTTTTTTTCCCAGAAGGCATTCCCTGCTCCTTAATTATAAAGTGAATCAGATTGAGAACAGCATCTCCAAAGGTGCTTTTTTGAAAAAAGTTGACCTTATCAGGTGATTAGACAGCTTTCCGATTGTCGAGGGGTTTGCAACCCCCGCCAGCATTGAAACTGCTAAGACCCCGCTTTTGAAATCTATTTTACAAACTCAAGTTCACAGTATTTTAAATTACAAAGTTTTATAGGAGATACTTTTGTAAATCTTTATTTTTCCTGAGTTCTGAAAGCAGTGATTTAATTTCACCGATTCCTTTCTTGGAAGAAACAAAGATCAAATCCTCTTCTTCCACCAAAATCAGGTCATCTACTCCCAAAAAAACAACCAGTTCTTTTTTCACAGACGAGATATTTCCTCTGGATTTAAGATGAAATGATTTCTTTCCGATGTGGAAATTTCCATTGTCATCCCCTTTCAGCACTCTTTCCAGGGAAATCCAGGACCCCACATCATCCCACTGAAAATCAGCATCCACCATTACAATCGAAGAACTTTTTTCCATGATGGCAACATCGATTGCTTCGGATGGGAGTTTCTTAAACACAGACTGAAGTTCTGATGCAGAGGAACTTTCTTCTAATGGATGCAGAATATAAGGTGCATGCCTCTGAAACTCCGAAAGAATGGATTCAGTTTTCCAGATGAAAATCCCCGGATTCCAGTAAAAATTTTTTTTCCTGATATACTTCACTGCGGTCTTCAGATCCGGTTTTTCATAAAAAGCCTTCACTTCATAGGCAGACCCATTCTTTTTTCCAGCAGCAATGTAACCATACCCAGTTTCAGGCCTGTTCGGTTCCACACCCAAAAGAACGAGTGATCCCGATTTGGCCGCCTCGACAGCAGACAGCATTGTCGATTTGAATTTTTCTGCAGGCTGTATGTATGCATCTGCAGAAAGAACAATCTGAACAGGATTTCCAAATTTTTTCTGAAAAAAGAGACTAGCCAAAGCCACAATTGGTGCTGTGTTTTTGGGTTCAGGTTCCAATATAAAATTATTCTTTGGAAACTTTGGAAGCGATTTCAGTATCGCCTTTTTCAGATTTGGGTTTGTACCGATAAAAATTCTGGAAATATCAGTAAGGAGCAGTGCTCTCGAAATTGTCTCTTCCAGCAATGTCTTGTTGGAATAGACTTTCTGAAGCTGCTTTGGGAGAGACTCTCTGGATCTCGGCCAGAATCTCTCTCCCTTGCCCCCAGCCATAATCAGAACAACAGGTTTTTCCTCTGATTTTTTTTTAGTCATTCATTTCAACCGGGTTCTTTTTCTTCCTGCTGGAAACGAATTACCTTGGCGGGTATAATTGTAGAGACTGCATGCTTGTAGATTAGGTTCTGCTTACTGTCATTCTCGATGATAATTGTAAAATTATCAAAGCTTGTAACCTTGCCCTTTAAAGGAACTCCATTCAGAAGATAAATAGTAAGCTCTATCTTTTCTTTGCGGGCTGTATTCAGAATAAAATCCTGTATATTGTTCTTCACTGTCATACTCTTAACCGTCTCTTTTTGTGTTTTGTAGTAAATTTAGGGCATCTTGCCAATTCAGCCGATAAACCATTTCCTCTGCTCGAAACCAAGTAATCTGTTTTTTGGCATAATTTCTGTGAGACTGTGCCAAATTATCCTTCAGACTATCTAAAGATATTTTACCCCTAATATAATCAAGTGCAAAATTATATCCTAATGTTTTTAATGCCGGACAGG
>JBPOJG010000541.1:0-12764 GCA_052033835.1 Spirochaetota bacterium | reverse complement strand
GTGCATACAGAAAATCAGTCAACAAGGAGATATGAATGAATCAGAATCTGCTGCTTCTGTTTGGAGTAATTGCTGCGGTATATTTCGTGTTCGTAATGGCACGTTCAAAAAAAAGTATAAAGGAGATTAAGAAGGTTATGGAAGGCAAGGCAAAGATTGTGGACGTCCGTTCACCGGCAGAATTTGCAGGAGGAAGTTATCCTGGAGCGGTCAATATTCCTGTGGATCAGATCAGTGCAAGGATCAGCGAGTTTGGAGATAAGAACGGAGCGATCATTGTCTTCTGTGCATCCGGAATGCGAAGTGCAAGAGCAAAGGCTACGCTTGACGGAGCCGGATATACAAATGTCACAAACGCAGGAACACTTTCCAATATGATGTCTGCCTGACAGAAGGCAGGATTGCATACGTTTCACTGACTTATAATCAAGCTTACGCTTGATTATAAGTCATAATATGATTCATACTTTTCCCAGCCGATCCCACACCGTCGGCCATCTCCAAAACGTTTCTTATACAGAACTGTCTGTATCAAGCCTTTGAATTCCGTTGAATCGGCCTGAGTTTGCGGAAAAATCTTATGATCCGAATCTTTTTTCGATTTCAAGACTCAAATAAATTTTTTTTCTTGACTTAGGTCAATGCAGAAAAATATTGATAAGTTAGGATAAATTCAGAATGGGAGTTCGAGGAAGAAGATTACTGAAAAAAATCGGTTCAGCGTTTTCCATATTCCTTCTTGCCGTCAGTATTCTTTTTCAGAATCAGTGTTATTCCGGAGCAATGGCAGCAAGTTTAATATGCTCCTGCAACCATTCCTCACCGACAGAAAACCATTCGGATGACATTATCCTTTCTTCGCACAAGGGACTCAGTCAGTCGAATGATCCCAGTCTTCCTGACTGTCATCGGCCTAAATTAAGTCATTCTTCTCATGAGTGTACATGTAAAAAAGGGGAAACCCGAAAAAAAATGATTTCTGCACTGTATCAGATGAACCTGATTAAAAATGAAATTATTTTCATTTTTTCCCTGCCTGAACGTACTGCAATGGAAAGACAGAATTTTCATTATAAAAATCTTTTTTCCAAAAATCATTTTCGACCTCCTGAAATCTCGTCATCTGTTTCGGGTTATGAAGTAATTTAAAAAGATCGGATTTTGTACCGAGGAAATGGGCAGGCGGTGATTAAACAGTTCCCCTGTCAGAGAAATTTCCTTTGCTTTGTCATACTTCATATACCCATTTTTGCCGAATACAGTTCTGAAAAATTATATCTGTCATAACAGGTTCTCAGGCTCAGGCAAACTATGGAGATTATCATGAAATTACATTATTTTATACTTACTGCACTTATGGTGCTTCAGGCCTGTACATTGGATTTTTCCGGACAGGGGAAGTCTGATTCTAAATCAAAAAATATGGTGATGGGAATTGCAGCTCTCGCTATGGCTTCCCAGTCGGATTCTTTTCTGATGGTTCCAAATTCAAGTGCAGACAATACAACGATGAGTCTGGTCAGTCACAAGTCAGGAACAAATTCAATACTTTCGAGTATAAAGTTTGATTCAAATTCGGGGGATACAGTCAGTACTGCAAATGATCATTTCTTTACAGCGATCAGTTCTTTGAACAAGGTGGCAGTTCTCACTGTCAACAGTATGGGTGCGACACTGGAAGGTTATATCGGTACAGGAACAAGACCTGTGCATATGTACACTGACCCTGACGGGAAGATCTGGATTATGAATGACGGAAATTCCGGGGTGGACAGCATCAACTGCAGTACTTCTGGAAGCGGTTCTGTGACGATTATCAAGGACGGTGCAAAGGGCACGACCGGAAGCAGTGCCGCTTCACTCATTAAACATCTCTGTATCGGGAAAGGACACCATAAAGCCCTGTTTACATCCAGTCCTAAAAGAGCATTTGTAAGTAATATTACGGATGCGACAGTCTCTGTCATAGACAATGATTCTGCCAGCTCAACTTATCTCACAGTGTTAAGCACAGTCTCTCTTGTGACCGGTGCAGGCCCTCACGGATTCGGATATTCTTCTGTATCCGGAAAGGTATATGTGGCCAATGCATCGCTTGGAACTGTGACTGAACTGAATCCTTTCACTTTGGCGACTTCCATTATCAGTACAGTAAAGTCGGGACCTGCTGCCGTATCGCCCGACGGCAAATATGCAGTTTTCCCCGGCGTGGACAAGACTTCTGATGCAAATCATATAACCGGAAAACTTTCTGTTGTGAATGTATCCAATACTGCTTCAATTACATTAAAGGATATTGCAGATGTAAGTCCTGATATGATGATGTTCAGTGGAGACGGAAAAAAACTTTTTGTCATATCAGCACAGGCAGGATCAGGAAATCAGCTGACATATCTGAAGCAGAATGTTCTTCTGATATATGATTCCTCCTCTCTTCCGACGCTCAATCTGCTCAAGGAAGTGACTGTCGGAAATGCAAATACTGGACACAGACATTTTGATGTGATGACTCACGGATCAATGACACATCTCTTTATTCCGAGCGGTGACGGGAATCTCTATACCGTGGATGCAGATTCAATGAGTGTAACTCAGACTTTAAAGATCGGGGGAACATTTGATAAACTGCATTTTCATATGCTGGGAATGGGTTCTATGCATTCTCATTGATCTAATACATTTTGTTTATTTTCAGAGTGCATTAAACCTGAGCTTTTACGCAACCCCCGAATCCCTGCTGATTGCAGAGAATCGGACGGCAGACTGCCTTGTAGCTGACGGCAGGTGTAAGGTGAGATACTTATTCAGATTTCCAGCCGAATGCAGAATTGCAGTCAGGTTGAAAATCTGATATTATAATTAAAGGATAATTCATGAATAAAGCATTATATATATTGACAGCAGTGTCTGTATTGGTAGCTTCTGGATGTCAGGAGAAAAAGGATTCCTCAAAGGAGAAAATGCTCGCTCTTTTGGCACTTTCGAGATCGTCAGGGGTTTCAGCTTCTTCCTGCACAACGTACACATGTACAGGAACGACGAACTTTACGACAGTCAGCCAGTCCGGAATGGCTTCAAGCTGTGCTCAGTCCGGGTGTCACAGTGCAGCCACTCAGATTTCCGGTTTCAACGCGACAGATTATGCATCTGCAAAATCTTTTACAGTGCCTGGAAATGCCTGCTCGAGCAGACTGTATTCGATGGTTACTGTCGGATCAATGGCGGGGAATTCAAATTCTGCTCTGAACAAGGCCATATACTGCTGGATTCAGGGAGGATCAGTTCAGTGAGGAGAATATCATTGAAATATATTATCATCTTGATTATCAGTTTATATGTTTCTGCAGTGTATGCAGAGGATCATCATAAGCATCCTTCTCCAAAGGAAAAAAAGCCGAGTGTAAAGAAGGCGATTGATGTGCCTAAGGCAAAGTCTGCCGAAAAGACTGAGCTGTCCGAATCTGAAAGAACTTCTCAAATAAAAAAAGCAGAAGAAAGTATTTTATCAAAGCAGACTGCAGAAGAAGATCTTCCCTCATCAGAAGATAAATCATTGCAGGAAAAGGAAATGAATGCGGAGCCGGCTGATAAGACTGTGCATGAGCATTCGGATTCAAAAGATCACCATAATGCAGATTCAGCTCCTCACAGTCACGGAAAAATTCTCGGAATGCCTGCAGGACTGATGGTGCCTCATATTCACGGATCCAAGGAATGGATGATCGACTATATGTATATGAGTATGGATATGAATGAAATGTATGCGGGAGGAAAAGCACAGGATCCGTCCAAGTATCTGATTGGACTTCAGCCGAATTACAGTCTCAGTGTTTCCGGCAGTTCCGGTGTACATAATCATACCGGAGCATCCACTGCCTCCGCTGATGCAAGTCCTCTTCCTTCTCTCTATACTCCTGTCCTGAATACGAGTCCTTACAGATATATGTCTGTTCCTCAGAAAATGAAAATGGAAATGACTATGCTCGGTGTGATGAAAAATATCACAGATAAATTTTCTGTCATGATCATGATTCCGTATGTGAACAACAGTATGAAAATGCTATCCGGGAACTATGAAAGTTCATTTATGAGGGTGCAGGGAGTAGGTGATGTCAGTGCAGCCGGGGTATTTCAGTTTTTCAGAAAGGATTCGCACAGGATCAATCTTCAGCTGGGAATCTCTCTGCCGACAGGCTCCATTGATGAAAAAAATCTGATGCCTCTGATGGGTGAATCCAGATCTCCTTACAATATGCAGCCGGGTTCGGGAACATACAATACAATACCTGGTATTGCGTATCTGTTTTCTGATGGAAAATGGAATGCAGGAACCTTCGGACAGGCAGTTCTTCGAAATGCAAAGAACTCAAACGGATACCGATTCGGAAACAGATATGAGACTTCTGTATGGATATCTTATTCCTTCTGGGAATGGGCCGCTCCGATTCTAAGAGTCACATACAGTAAATGGGACAATATTTCCGGAGCAGACTCTGCTTTGGACTATAAGATGGATCCTCAGAATGATCCTAATCTGCAGGGCGGTCGAAGAATGGACGTTCTGGCCGGATTGAATTTTACAGTCCCGTCCATTTCAGAAAAACTCAAAGCGGGACTCGAGTTTGGAAAGCCGGTCTATCAGCACCTGAACGGTCCTCAAATCGGAGCCACTTCTCTTTTCAACTTCAGACTTCAGTATGTGTTTTAGATATTCTGCTTGTCTGAATCTTTTCTGAGAAAATCCTAGCTGTCAGGGGAAATATTTTGAACATCACAGTCACAAAAGAACAGTATGAGACACTGTTGAAAACACTGAAAATTGCAGAATGGGTTTTGAGCTCGGCGGAGCAGGATGCGGAAGAAGAGTCTTTTCGGGTAGAATTTGAAAAATTTGATCAGTATATTCTTTCTCAGTACAAGGAGTTTGATGCAAAGGATTCCGTTTTTTTTGATTCTGAGCTGAATATGCACTTTGTCACTCAGGAAGTGGAAAGTTCAATTATTCCATTTGTGGAACACTATGAAGAGTATATTTTCTGGGACGAACTGAATTTCCGTCTGGCCAGAAGGGATCTGATTCTCGAAAAAGGAGAAGAAGCTGTCTTTACAATGGACCCTCTGGAAAGAATGAACTTCGAAGAAGAGTATCTTGTGAAGTATTCTCAGGAGTTTGAAACTCACGGAGTTTCCAGGCTCAGAATCACAGAATAGAATAAAGTCGTATTTATGTATATACGAAATATTGTCATGATCGGCAGATTTTTTCTGTTCTTTCCGCTGATTTTTATTCTCACTCTCCAGTGCAGTATTCTGGCTAAGACAAATCCCAGATATTATCTTCCAAATTATTTTACGGGGACAAAGGAAGAGATAAAATTTGAAAGACTGAGTCCGATCAGCTTCACCTATACTGTTTCGAGCTGTGTCCTGCCGGAGTTCTGCGCTCATAATCTGTTTGATTCCAATCCGAATACAGACTGGACAACCGGAAAGGATTCTTCTGATGAGTGGGTGGTAATGGATTTCGGAAGCAAACGTCTGATGAATTCTTTGGAAATCAGCATTTCCAGACTGAGTGAACAGATTCCTGAAATACAGACGCAGGTTCTTTTTCATGAGCAGTGGAAGACAATTCATACTCTGAAAAATCCCACGGAATACAATAAGATAAAATTCGGCAGCATAGATGCATCAGTTATCAGAATACTGTTTCCGAAAAAAAAATCTGTAAATTATATAATCAAAGATCTTAAGATACTTCTGAATGATTCCATTCTGACTGGTATACCTGCGAGGCTTTCCGGTTATATGTTTCCGGTGAAGAACGGAATTCTTCCTGCAGATGACTATTCGATTCCGGGAGCTCCCAGAAAATACAGAAACGGGATACACAAAGGACTTGATATTACTCAATTCAAAGACGGTGACGTTTCAAAGGGACTGACGTTTACAACTCCGATTTATGCACCGAAGGACGGAACTGTAGTCCGTGCTGATTGGGACTATGTGCCGATGACGAAAGAAGTGTACGACGCTACGACGAAATACAATCAGGAGCATGGGGTCACTTATGTGGACAAGGATTTCGGAGGAAGGCAGATTTGGATAGATCATCAGAACGGAGTGATGACCTCGTTTAATCATCTGTCTTCGATTGCATATACAGTCAAATATGGGACTCATGTCAAAAAAGGCGATCTGATCGGTTATGCTGGAAATTCAGGCCTTCTGCCGGAAGCACTTGGAAACGGGAAGCAGATTCATCTTCATCTCGAAATCTGGATTGACGGGGAATTTCTGGGAAATGATATGAATTCAATTCAGATGAGAAAGTTCCTGCAGATGTTTTTCAGCAACTGAGGCAGCAATTCTGGTGAAATTTAAGGTACATCCGGCTTGCAAAAAATGAATTGAAAATTATCCTAGGCAGAGACTGACTACTCAGTATAAGTATAAAACTGGAATTTTTAAGGGCGAAGCCCTTAAAACCCCCGGTAGGGCCAAATAAAGCATAAATACGAAGCCGTAGGCTGAGTATTTATGACTGAGATACTTTAAAGCAAACGCAAACAAAGACATGGAAATAAAACTGACTCTTTACGAAAAACTGGCACTCAGGTGGATTCATTTTCAGAAAGAACTGGAAAAAATCCATAAGGTCGGTCAGACTAGGCTCAGTTTTCTTTTCATTCCTCACAATAATGACAGAATTTTTCGGATAGAAGCCTCTTATTATCTGATAGCTTTTTTAACTGCAATGGGAATCAGCATTCTGATTCTCTGCCTGTACTTCAGTGCAGCTTTTTTTATTTTCCGAGAAAAGTCCAAACTCATTTCGGAAGCTGGTCATAAACAGAAGAAGACATTCCAGCACTATGCAAAAATTGCAAAAGAAATGGAAAACAGTATGGAAGATCTCGAGGACAATCTAGAAAACCTGAACAAGGTGACCTGGGGGAAATTTTCCAAGGATTCTAGACCCAGTCTGACCGAGGAGTTGGAAGACGACACTGTTGCGGCAGGAATCTTCTATACGGAACCTGAGATGAAGACGAATATGAAGATCTATACTTCCACAGTGGAAAAGTTCAAGAATCTGCATATTCAGCTCCAGAAACTGAAACCTTTGTTTTTGAATGCATCCGATTATCTGGAGACTAGGGAAAGTATTGTGCAGTCCATGCCTAGGGGACGTCCTCTGGGCGCTGGAGTCGGTTTTATTGCATCTACGTACGGGGGTCGGGAAGATCCGGTCAAAGGCGGAGGAGAACATCATAATGGAGTGGATTTTGCTGCTCCAAACGGAACTCCTATTTATGCAACTGCACCTGCGATTGTTGCCGAGGCCAGTTATTCTGAGTCCAGCTTTGGAAATTTTGTAAAACTTCATCATCCAAACGGATACTTTACACTATATGCTCACTGCTCAGAATTAAAAGTGAAAAAGGGCGAGAAAGTCAACAGAGGTGATCTGATTGCACTTGTAGGAAGTACTGGGAAGTCTACAGGTACACACCTGCACTATGAAGTCCACATCGGAATGGATCCGCCGTACAACCCGCAGGAATTCATCAACCTGGATTGATATGCAGATTTCGGTTTATGAATCTGACACTAAGATCAAACCATAACTCTTGAAGTTCTTGAAATCTGAATGATTCCAAGTCAGCAGTTCTGCCTGATGCAGAATAGCGGTGGCTGCAATGATGCAGTCCGGTTTTGATCCTTTTTTTCTCCCTGACTGATTGAAAAGATCTGCTGCCAACTCAGCTGTTTTTGCATCTACCGGTAAAATTCTTCCTTCCAGAAAATCGAAAATGTCTTTTTTCTGTTCATTCAAAACAGGACCGCAGACAAATTCATGCCAAGCCATTGCACTTGTCATACAAATCCATTCAGACAGAAGTTTCTCTTTCAGAATTTTGATTGTTTTGCCGTTTCCTAAAAGAAGATCAATCAGGCAGTTTGTATCCAGATGCAGAATCTTCTCTTTCAATTGTCCCAGCCTTTTCTGTTTTCCTTCACCATATTTTTGAATGCAGCAATATCTTTAGCCGATGTTTTTTTCCGCTCCAGCAATTCCAAGATGGCAAGCGGAGAACGGGATTTGTCTTTTTTTATTTCATTGACTGCAATCTGAACAGACCGCCTGACTGCCTCTGCCTGCGAAACCTTCCAGTTCAATGCCAGATTTTTGATCGCTTCGGCAGTTTCCTGATCAAAAGTGAAGGTAGATTTAAAAGTCATTGTTGCCATACCCCTATTATGGTATGGCACTTTCTCCCGTCAAGCATTAAATAATCTTCCTGAGAGTCAGCTGAGCCTGTTGATTGATAAAAGGCAGTCATTGCTGCTCTCTGCAAAATTTTCAGAGAAAGGAATTGACAGCTCTAATATGGGTTCGATAGTGTATCGCATTTACTTTAGGGATACAAAAATGAGCAGAAAAGAAACCAGTCTGGATGAGATTCTTAAAAAAACGCAGACTTCAAAAAATCTTTTTAATCTGGATATCTTGACCCAAAAAGAAACAGAACGCTTTTTTAACAGTCTGTGTATGTATATTTTTGAGGGTTATGAACTGAAGTCTGTGGAATATGACGGAAAGCTCTATCATAATCAGCCGAATATGTGGGATTCCGAAACTCATCCGGGTTTCGTGCATGATCCTGTTACACCCTGCACAGGATATGAGGAATGTGAATTTGAGAACGGAAAAACACTGGATCGTTTTTTACCCAAAAAAGGAAAGAAAATCAAGTACAATATTGAGTTCATTGGTCTGGACGGTGCAGAGGAGGATGATGAAGATCTAGGCTTTATGGCTGCTGTATTTAATCATGAAAATACAATGATCCATTCAAAACCTCTTGTGATCTTTAACAGGGAATTCAATGACGATCACAGAGGAAGCGATCATACACGAATCATTCTGGACTTTCCTAAGAGGGTGGAATTCAAACCCAAAAAAACAAAAATGGAAAATTTCATCGACGGTCTCTTTCGGCTGAGAAGTCACAAGTTTGAAAACAACTATGAGATGTATATGGAGACAAAAGTAAAGTTCAAGGAAGAGGAGCTTTTTGTTTCCGTCCGCTTCGATCATGGATCATAATGAATTGATCCCAGCCTTTTCGGTTTTCCTTGACCAGATTTTTAAATGCAGCAATATCCTTGGGTGATGTCTTTTTCTTCTCCAGAAAATCCAGAATTTCAAGAGGAGAACGGGATTTCTTTTTTTCTGTCAGGGATTAAAGAAACTGACCGGCCAGTTTCTCGCTGATTTCCCAGAGCTGTTTCTGATGTTCTTTGGGAATCAGTTTTGGATTGACGGGACTGACTTCTCTTTTTACAAAATATTTCCCTGTTATTTCATTTACCTCCGGTGAAACCGCAAGATACACAGAATTGTCGCTTCCTTCATCCAGAGTTCCGCCGCTCATATTAAATCCGGTCTTCAGAAGTTTGGTTCCGATGACTCCAGGATGCATACAGTTGACGGTTCCTTTCCCTTTTACTCTGTCTGAAAGTTCCATTGTAAACAGAATATTTGCAAGTTTGGAAAGTGCATATGCTCCGTAACCGGTGAAGTTTTTTTCGGACTGAAGATTTTCCAGATCGAATACACCGTTTCTGTGAGCCACTGAACTTAAGTTTACAATTCTGAACCCTGTGTTCTTTTTCAGAAAATCCAGAAGTCTCAGTGTAAGCAGAAAATGAGACAGATGGTTGACAGCAAAACTCAGTTCAAATCCGTCTTCTGAAAGTTTTCTTTCATTCATAAATACTCCTGCATTGTTCAGAAGAACATCCAGTCTGCCTGTCTTTTTCATTACAGTGTCTGCCAGTTTGGAGGTCTGTTTCAGTGAAGACAGATCGCCTGATGCAAAGTCGACTTCCGCTTTCGGATTTTCTGAAAGGATTTCCTTTCTTGCGGAAAGACATTTATCTTCCGATCTGCCATGCAGAATGATCTTATGTCCCTGCGATGCAAGAATACGAGCTGTATTTTTTCCGATCCCGTCTGTTGAACCAGTAATTAAAATAACTTTTTTCATAATGATATCAGTTTCCCCAGAGAAGTCTCTGTTCTCTTTCTCTTTTCTTTTCAATCGATTCTGCTTCTCTCATCTGAAGAATATTCAGAACCTGCATTCTTATGATTCCAGCAGAAGAAGGATTTTTTTCGATTTCTTTCAATGCTTCCTTCAGCCTTTCATGGGAACCGGAGAATACAAATTCTTTGTCCTTTTCCGGCTGAATCTTTTTCCACACTTCTATTGCTTCTTCGAAACTCTGAGAATTTGACCTGTACGATTTCTCAAAAAGCACTCTTCCTTTTTCAAAAAGAGCATCATTTTTTCTGTAACCTTCAGGGCTTGTCTCCAGAATATAATTCAGTATTTCCAGTTTTTTTGTATCATACAGTCTGGATGCATCAGCACTCGTCCTGATTCCCTTTTTGGCGAGAATCGGATCATATTTTTCAGTGATTCTTCGGATTGTCTCTGAACGGATCTGATTTTTGTCTGCAGGATTCTGATTTTTCAGAACAGTCTTCATCTGAAGAACTTCACCGACAGCTCTTTCCTGGATACTGTATATATCAAAAATAGTGAAAAGTATTTCAGTTGCAGTTTTGGTGCCTTTCCATTTTTTTACAAGTTCCATCACATTTCGAAGATAGTCTTCCTTGTTCAGGTTTTCTTCAAAATAGTCCGCTGCAAAATAGGTGGGATCAGGGCTGAAATTGTATGCAATCCTTCTCAGGTTTTTATAATAGAGTTCTCTGAAAAGTTTAGGAAGATCACCTTTGTCGGGATCATAACCGGCCGCATACTTCTGACGGAATTCTTCCATCTGTTCTTCTTTCTGATTTTTCAGAGTTTCATCGAGATACTGATTCATTTCCTCTTCGGACATTTTCAGAGGAATATCAGAACGGTTCGGTTTTTTCTTTGCAATCTCAAGTTTAATCGGTTCATCTCCGTCGCCGGAACGGAACTTTTCTATGATTTCATTTCTCTCTCTGTGCTTTTCGAGAACCTCATCTGCCTTGTCCAGATTTTTGGAAAACGGCTCATCAATGCTTCCGAGAGTAGGCAGAACTTCCTTGACCACCATATCTTCATAGTGCCTGTAACGTTTGATGTATCTGTCAGTCGCACCTCCGTTCTGAAGAATATTGTTTTGAAAATCTTCCTTGAAGTTTTTACGAAGGTCCTTGGTTTTTTCCAGATTCTCTACTAGATCTTTCCATTCAGTTCCTTCATATTTTTCCTTGATTTTTCCCTGATTTTCTGCGAGACTTTTTCCTTCTTCTCCAGATGGATTTCCAGTAGGAGGAGACTGTTTTTCCTGAGAGCCTTTTTCAAGACTGGAATTTCCCTGATCAGAGGAGCCGAATTCAAACTCCAGTGCAGGTTTTTCTTTTGGGACAAGTTTGAGAATATGGTAGCCGCAGAATGCTGTCTCTGACTCTGAAAGAGGAGACAGCACAAGAATCAGGATTGCAAAATGAATCAGTGCCGAAAAATACAATGCGCCGAAAAATCTGTTTCCTGATGACCAGTTAAAAAGCTCTCGCATTCTACTTATTTGACGTGTACATCTCTGCAGTCAAGTGGATTGTTCCATTATTTTTTTTCGACTGCAGAAGAAAGTCTGTCCGGATAATCGGAAATAATTCCGTCCACACCTTTTTCCAAAAGAGACTTCATCAGATCTGTTTCATTTACGGTCCACGGAATCACCTGAATATTTCTTTTATGCGCCTCTCTCACAAATTCCTCTGTCACATAAAGATGGTAAGGAGAAAGAATATCCGCTTTCAATTCCTCTGCCGCAAGGATTGCCGTTTTTCTCACCCCGGCCCCAAGTCCAAGATACATTCTGAGACCTCCGAAATATCCCGGTTCCACAAGAGCAGAAAGTTTCAGCTTAGGTTCGATTTTTCTCACCTCAGGCAGAACAGGCAGATGAAATGACTGCACTGTAGTTCTGTCCACAACACCTGCTTTTCTGATATACTCAGTCATCAGTGCTGCAAATTCCTTAGTCTCTTCTTCGGTCGGATTTTTATCAAATTTTGTTTCCACATTGAAAAGAAACGGAGTCTTAACTTTGTTCTTTTTTTCATAGTCTTTTACAGACTGAAAGAATTCATCCAAAGTGGAAAGTTTCGTGCCTGGGACAGCTTTCTGTTCGGGGAATTTGGGATTGACCAAAGATCCGCAGTCGAGATTTTTAAGTTCACTTACAGTCAGTTCACTTATTTTTCGGGAAACAATGGCAGTTCCGTCGGAGTTTCTGCAGATTACAGGATTTGTCTCTGTATCATGATGCACAATGAGTTTTTTGTCCTTTGTCACAACAGTGTCTAGTTCAATTGTGCGCATCCCGTACTGCATTGCAGTTTCAAATGCGGGAATTGTATTTTCCGGTTTCAGGCCTCTCGCTCCTCTGTGCCCCTGAGTGTCCAGAAAGGGAGAGATCGGTTTTCCCTTTATCTGCTCGGAGGAACAGTACATTAAACTGAGGATAATCATAAATGATATATATTTGGGGATCATAAATATCATTCTGCAGAAAAGTCTTTTGCAGATCCAGTGGAGAATGGCGGATTGCGGATTGCGGATTGCGGATTGCGGATTGCGAATGGCGAATGGCGAATGGCGAATGGCGAATGGCGAATGGCGAATGGCGAATGGCGAATGGCGAATGGCGAATGGCGAATGGCGAATGGCGAATGGCGAATGGCGAAT
>JBPOJG010000167.1:0-3072 GCA_052033835.1 Spirochaetota bacterium | reverse complement strand
ATTATGCTTCGGAACGGGACTTCCATTAAGGGGAAAGTGCTCGGTCATGACTCCGAATCAGTGACAATTCAGTCAGACGGTGTCACAAAGACCATTCCTAAATCCAGCATTTACAAGGTGATTTTTTCTCAGGGCAACTCTGAACTGAAGAAATTCCTGATCGAAAAGAAAGGTCTGGATTCAAAACATGAAGATGATCTCAAGGATTTTGACGACAACAGTGCCGATAAGAAGGAACTGGCTCAAAAACTGAACCAGCTGGAAAAGAAAATCGATAAAATGGAAAAACGTCTCGGCAAACTGAAGGACAGAATGACTAAACTCCGTGCCAAAATTAAACAGAAAGAGCAGGACGAAAAGAAGGGCTGATTATTTTTTCTTGCCCTTACTGCCGAATCTTTGACTCAGGCTTTCTGAAACGGAGAACAGCACAGGGATATAGAAGAGACTCCCTAATGTTCCGAAACCCAGTCCCCATCCGAGAGCCAATGTCATCGGAATGAGGATTGGATCCGACCCTCCGATACTGTAAGCCGTCGGCAGAAGTCCTCCCATTGTAGTCAATGTAGTCAGAAGGATCGGTCGGAAACGCCGTCTTCCTGCCTCAGCCAGAATCTCATCATAAGTAATCCCGTCCGTTTTTTCTCTGTTCAGCTGATCAATGCAGTCCACAAGTACAATGGAGGCATTCACAAGAACTCCTGAGAGACCGATGATTCCGATCATGGCTAAAAAACTGATCGCCTTTCCGGAAAGGGGAAATCCCAGAACAATCCCGATCAGTCCGAGCGGAATAGTGGAAAGAATGGCGATCGGTTTCAGAAGACTGTTCATAGTAAGAGCAAGAATTGCAAATATTCCGAAAATCGCAAACAGGCCTGCTTTTGCAAGTGAGGCCATCGACCGTTCCGTGTCCTTTTCCTCTCCTCCGATGACCAGATTTAAGTTGGGATATTTTTTACTGAATTCAGAATGAAATTTCTTTATAATCATTTCATTTGCCTGAAGTGATGATATCGAGGCAGTTTCCACGTCTGCATAAACAGTAATGGCTCTTTCAAAATTTTTATGTACAAGCATTTCCGGGGCAGATTTTTCCGTAACCTGAGAGAGACTTCCCAGTTTCGCTGTAGGACCGTGAGCCGTTCTGATGGGAATATTCGGGATATTCTTTTTGTTCTTTCTGAATTCTTCGTGATAAAGTGTTCTCAGATAGATTTTCTCCTTTCCTTTCCGCAGTGTGGCGATTCTGTTTCCGTCAAAAACGCTTCTCAGTGTGTCTGCAATCAGGAATGTGCTCACACCTGTCAGAGCTTCGAGTTTTTCATTCGGTCTGATGATGACCTGATTTCTTCCTGATTTGAAATCATCACGTACATTGATGACTCCTTTGATTCCGGACATAAAACTCTTCATTTCTTCAGTGAGAAGACGGATTTTATCATAATCCTTTCCCTGAATGGAAAGAGTGACAGCAGCTCCTATCGGAGGCGACGGAACGAGTTCTTCTACAAAAATGCTGACAAGTTCAGGAACAGCCTTTATCTCCTTTTCTATGCTTTTTACAATCTCTTCGGCCTTTCTTTTTCTTTCTGATTCAGGAGTCAGAAACACTGTAATGATTGCCAGCTGTTCCCCGAATCTGGAAAGCGGATCATCCGGATCTGTCTGCTGCACCCCGATTTTAATTGAATAACTCATCAGTTCCTCTTTGGGAATTGTCTGAATGATCTTTTCCATAGGCATTACTTTTTTTCTGGTATCCGAGGCCCGAAGACTCGGAGGAAATTCCGCCTTGATTAGAAGAATTTCCACATCCTCCTTGGGGAAAAGAATGAATTTCATTCGAGTGAAGCTGATAAAAGATATAATTATAATTGTGAATATTATAAAAAGACTAAGATATTTTCTTCCAAGGACTGCCTTGATCAGATTCCTGAAGCCTCTGTCGAGAGAATCAAATGCATAGTCGAGTTTTTTTCTGAATCTGCTTTCTTCTTTTTTGGATCTCAGACCGAATGCAGAAAACCTGGCCGGAAGAAGGAAAAAGGATTCGAAGAGACTCGCTGTAAGAGAAATCACTACTACAAGAGGGATCTGCCAGATGAATTTTCCCATAATTCCCGACATAAACATCATTGGAAGAAATGCTGCAACTGTAGTGAGGTAAGATCCGAAGATAGGCATGGCAATGTCTGCAGCACCGGATACAGATGCTTTTTCGAGAGATGTGCCGCTGTCCATTTCAAAGTAAATATTCTCAGATATCACAATACTGTTGTCCACAAGCATTCCCAGTGCAATGATGATGCCCATCATGGAAATAATATTGAAACTTACATCCCAGAGAGGGATGAATGCAAACGTCAGGAGAAGCGCAAACGGAAGGGACAGGGAGGAGATGACTGCCGTTCTGAAATCCATGAAGAGAAAAAGGATTCCGAATACAATTGCAAATCCGACCATCGCGTTGGTCACTACGACATTCAGCCTGACTTTTGTTCTTTTGGCCTCGTCATTCAGAGTGAAGGTTCTGATTCCTGCGGGTGCAGTCTTTTCCAGATCCGACATTCTCTTTTTGACATTTTCCACGGTAAGAATCGCATCTGCTCTTTCTTTTTTAATTATGCTGAGAATCAGTCCTGGACTGCCGTTGGAAACAGCCAGAAATCTGGGATAAGAATATGTATCCTTGAATTCGGCGACTTCGGAAAGACGGATCTGATTGAATGCCTCGTTTGATTTTACAGCGAGGTTTTTCATATCCGAAAGCTGTTCAAATTCTCCGTTGACTCGTATGTCTTCTGCGTTTTCATTTTCAGTGCTGCCTGCAGGGAGGTTCAGGATTCTTCCTTTCAGTGTGGATATGATATCCTGCATATCGAGTCCTCTCGAATGCAGTTTTTCCGCATTGACGCTGATATGCCATTCGTGATCTCTTTTTCCGAAAATTTCCACTCTGGCCACTCCCGGAAGTTTTTCAAGTTCCTCCTTCATGAAGACACCGTAACTTTGCAGAGTGTTTTCATCTTCTGCATTGGACAGTGAGAAATCAAAGATAGGATAACTTCC
>JBPOJG010000452.1:0-14466 GCA_052033835.1 Spirochaetota bacterium | reverse complement strand
GTTGATTCTTTGAATTTATTTATAGATAAATTCATTAAAATTAAAAATAATCTTGACAGAAATATTGCCGCTTGATTATATGTATTTTATCCGTTTTAAAACTCTAACGGAACTAGGGACTAGTTCTAAAAGGATAATTTATGAAAGAAATTCGGAAAAGAATTCGTGAAATCACATTATCTGCAATAATCATCAGTGTATTTGCTGCAGGATGTGAAAAAAAGAAGGATGACAAGGCATTGCTGTTCGGTGCAGCTGCATTGAGTGCGAGCAGAAGCGTAAACACAAGTACCACTGCTTCCACTTACACAATCGGTGGAACAGTGTCTGATCTTTGGACATCAGGACTGGTATTGCAGAACAATGCAGGTGATGACGTAACCGTAACAGCAACTTCTGGGACATTTACCTTTGCCACCAAAGTCAGCGGTGCATATGCAGTGACAGTGAAAACTCAGCCATCTTTTGCAACTTGCACAGTCGGCAGTGGCTCTGGAACAGCAACAGCCGATGTGACGAATGTCAGTGTATCGTGTCTGACAACTATCGGTGGGGGAATTTTGAGGCTTCTGAATTTGACTAGTGCTGTTACTGTGTTTGCTGGTCCAGCAAATGGAACAACTACAGCAGGAACTGCTGATGGCACTGCATCCTCTGCAATGTTTACTACTCCAATGGGTATCACGACAGACGGAACCAATCTTTATGTAAGTGATTACGGCAGCCATAGAATCCGAAAGATTGTAATTTCTACAGGGGCAGTCTCTACTCTGGCAGGTAATGGTCTTGGATTTGCGGATGGAACAGGTACTGCAGCACTGTTTCAAAATCCAAGCGGCCTCACAACAGACGGAACGAATCTCTATGTGGCTGATAGAGGTAATAATAAGATCCGCAAGATCGTGATTTCCACTGGGGCTGTGACTACTCTGGCAGGCAATACAAGCGGCAGTGCGGATGGAACAGGGACAGCAGCTCTTTTTAACTTTCCGCAAGGCATCGCGACAGATGGAACAAATCTTTATGTATCTGATACTTTTAATCATAGGATCCGTAAGATTGTAATTTCCACTGGGGTTGTCACAACTCTGGCAGGCAATACAAACAGCTTTGCGGATGGAACGGGAACATCCGCTCTTTTTAGCAGTCCGAATGGCCTCACAACAGAAGGAACGAATCTCTATGTAGCTGATACAGGCAATCATAGGATCCGTAAGATCGTGATTTCTACTGGGGTAGTGACTACATTGGCAGGCAATACAAGTGGCACTACGGATGGAACGGGAACAGGAGCCCTTTTTAACGGTCCGACTGGAATTTTAACGGACGGAACGAATCTTTATGTAATCGATAGTAACAATCATAGGATTAGAAAAATTGTAATTTCCAGTGCAGTGGTCACTACATTGGCAGGAAATACTGGCGGGGACCAGGACGGATCTGGAACAGCGGCACTCTTTCAAAATCCGGCTTACATCACATCAGACGGAACCAGTCTATATGTAACTGATTCCAACAACAACAAAATCCGCAGGATTCAATAAACAATAAACAGCACAGTGTGATAAACTGCGGGGATTACACCTTGCAGTTTTTTTGTGGGGTAATGGGTATTATGCGTGCCCAATTATTCGTATTTGCACAAGGGCGTGGGTTAATCCACGCCCTTGGGTAAATGCTTCACAAATTCTACTGATACACCAAAGACCTCTGCGATTTCTTCTAAGGAAAGTTTTCGTTTAGCGATTGCTTTTCTGATTGCATCCTCTTTTTCTTTTTCAGAACGCTCTCTTTCTTTCTCAACACCAATGTTAATTCCTTCTTCTCTACCGATAATTTTCCCTTCTTCAACACCTTCTTCTTTTGCCATTAGCTGCACCATCTTTCTGCCTTCTCGGATTTTGCTTTGCTCCCATTCAGAAGGAGATATATGCTCAAAATCTAAAATTTCAGAAGCTCGTTTGATTCCGTCGTTGTTTTGGTTGATGCTCGGTTTTTCGGGATTATGCATGGACTCGTAAACTAAATCCAGCCAATCACGGATGCGAGCAGGAGTTTCAGCGTTTTTGTAATTCGGATTTAAAAATACGAGACTGTGACCATAGATGTTTAATTCGTCTCCCTTGATATTTTTAGGATTCAAGATAGAAATCAAAAGTTCATCCTTGATGGGAATTCCTGTCTTTTGATTTATTTTGTAAGGTGCAGTTATGAAAATAACTGCGTAGACAGTTTTTTCAATGCCGTAGTTTTTAGAACTACGTTGAAGCTCAGCGATTGCCATTAAAAAATAATGCAAGAATCGGTCGAAGTTGTAATCGTAATCCACTTTCTGGATTTCTATGATTACCCGTTTGTCCGTTGACTCTGCAAAAATATCATACTTAAAATCAATATTTCCAATCCTCGGATCGAAAGATTTTTCTGTTTCTACTTTGTCAAAGTCCAAGTCCATCTCTAGAACATCTTTTACAAAATGCTTCAATACAAAAGTGTCCGTAAATGCTTTCTTGAAAAATACTTCGTTGTCTAAGTTCGCAATCATCGCTTCTCTATCTCATTCCACTTATTCTAAATTGTAAAGTGAAAAAAGAGGGTAGAGACAGCTTAAAAAGCCTCGAATTTTTTTTGTGGTGTCTTTGAATTTAAGGAAGCAAAAAAAGGTTTGCTTTCTAAAAAAGCTGTATGTCAAATGAACGGTCAAGCTTGCATCAGAGGAATGAGGCTGACAGTAATTTAAAATTATAAATCCATTTCTTTAGCACAATAGATCGCTTGAAGTATCCCTATACCCTTGTCTTCCCGAACAGGATACTGATCTGAAGAGACCCTTTTCCTTGCAGGAAAGGAGCACAGACAGAGAATATGTGCCGCAAGAAGGCAGGGGATAGGGTAAGAGACCTGCTGGAAATTTGTCTGTGGATAACGAGATGGCAAGCAGCGCAGCGTAAAATCCAGCGGGCGGACTGTGCTGATTTCAGTCTCGGTTCCAAAAACCTTAGGGCTTCCCCTAAGGTTTTTCGGGATTTGTGCAAAAAAACAGAATCTGAGACAATCTGAAAAATCGAATCTGCTTGCCCATACCTTTTTCGGATTGAGAATCAGAAAACAGAACTTTAGTCGGAAAACTCAGTTTGATATTTAATGCTGATTGTTCTTGACATGATAATAGGAGAATTTATGAAAGAAATTCGGAAAAGAATTCTGAAAATCACAGTATTGGCTTTGATGATCAATATATTTACTGTAGGATGTGAAAAAAAGAAGGATGACAAGGCATTGCTGTTCGGTGCGGCTGCTCTGAGTGCAAGCAGAACAAGCACGAGCACAGCTTCCACTTACACAATCGGTGGAACAGTGTCTGATCTTTGGACATTAGGACTAGTATTGCAGAACAATGCAGGAGACGATGTAACTGTAACAGCTGCATCAGGCACAACCTCTGGAACATTTACTTTTGCCACTAAAGTCAGCGGTGCGTATGCAGTGACTGTTAAAACTCAGCCTAGCTCTGCAAGCTGCACTGTAAGTTCCGGATCAGGAACAGCGAGTGCCAATGTGACAAATGTCAGCGTATCTTGTTTGACCAGTATTGGTGGTGGTATATTAAAAGCCCTCAGCAGTCTGACTGGAGCCGCCAGCGTATTTGTAGGTCCGGCAAATGGAACTTCAGCATCGGGAACAACGGATGCAATTGGAACAGCAGCAAGATTTAATCTTCCCGAAGATATAACAAGTGATGGAAAAAATCTCTATGTATTAGAAAGTGGAAATAACAGGATACGCAAGATTGTGATTTCTACCGGAGACGTTTCGACTTTGGCCGGCAGCACGAACGGTTTTGCGGATGGAACAGGAACTGCGGCACTTTTTAATTTTCCCAAAGGCATCACAACAGACGGCACAAATCTTTATGTTGCTGATACTGCAAATAACAGGATACGCAAGGTTGTGATTTCTTCAGGGGTAGTGACTACACTTGCGGGCAACACAAGTGGAAATACAGACGGAACAGGAACTGCGGCACTTTTTAATTCTCCCAGAGGCATCACAACAGACGGCACAAATCTTTATGTATCAGATTATTCGAATCACAGGATACGCAAGGTTGTGATTTCTTCAGGGGTAGTGACTACGCTTGCGGGCAATACAAGTGGAAATACAGACGGAACAGGAACTGCGGCACTTTTTAGTAATCCATGGGGTATAACAACGGACGGCACGAATCTCTATGTTGCTGATTTCGGAAATCACAGGATACGCAAGGTTGTGATTTCTTCAGGGATAGTGACTACGCTTGCGGGCAACACAAGTGGAAATACAGACGGAACAGGAACTGCGGCACTTTTTAATATGCCAGTAAATCTTACAACTGATGGGACAAATCTTTTTGTATCAGATTATTTTAATAACAGGATACGCAAGGTTGTGATTTCTACGGCGGTTGTAACTACTTTGGCGGGTTCGACATCGGGAGATCTTGATGGAACCGGATCAAATGCTAAATTTACGGGGCCACAAGGTATTACATCAGATGGAACCAGTCTTTATGTAGTGGAGAATAGTCTCAATAAAGTCCGAAAGATTCAATAAACAGCACAGTGTGAACATATAGCAGGGGAGCCAAAATCTTCCCTGCAGGATTTTTTTTGCGGGGGGCGGGAAAATAATCTTGACGAATTCAAAAGAGGAGATTCATTTTCAGGTATGGTAATCGTTGACAAACAGACTCTGATTCACTGGATGCTCTTGGATTCACTTTCTAAAGAGAGTCATTATCTTGAAAAGATTTCCATATTCAAGAATAAATACAAAACAGATTTTATTACATTTAAGAATCGGATTGAAACTTCGGAAAAAGAGTCTTTTGAGGAATGGGATGCTTATGAGGGGTTTTTAGCCGGAATACAGGAGCGGGTGAATGACATCCGAAACGGAAATATTCAATTGGCTGGATAACAGTCGGATAGTCTCTCATTATGAAGTTTTAGATTTTCAGGAGGAAAATGAGAGTTTTCTGCTGAAACTCAAAATTAAATTTGTGGATAAGTCGGAACTTTTCACCCGGGAATCTGTCAAGAAAAATCTCAGGAAGTATTCTTTTCACTGGCAGTCGGAAGATGGACTTCTGATTATTCGATGGGATAATGCAAATCATCATAGAGAGCTTTCCACATTCCCTCACCACAGGTATGAACAAGATGAGGATAATGTGAAGGAAAATCAAGAGGTCACATTGATGGAAATATTAAAATATATTCTGAACAGATTCTTTAAATCCTGATGGTCACTGCACTGAAGTTTGGAAAGTTTTTTGTATCTGCATTCTGAGCCATAGTGACTAGCTTCACTTTTTTTGGTAAGGAGTCCTTAGATGAGCTTTCAATAATTCCTGTGTTTTTTCTTCGTTCCAGCCTTGTTCTTTCTATGATTGATTAGCAGATTCGACAAGCTTTTTGGCGAAGAATTCGGAAAGAATATTTTTGAGTTCTAATAAGTCAGAGGATGGTATTTCTCTAGAAAATATTTTTAAAAGTTCCAGTTGTAAATTAGTAAGTGCAGTCGCTTCCATACCTCAATACTTTATATGTAGATTTTTTTTAGCAAGTATAAATTGAGTTTTTTCGAAGACCTGTGTCAGTTCACTTATTTGGAATCTTTCCTGTTTACCAAAGCTTGCATAGTGTTTGCCGGCATGCAGCTCAACGTCAGAGTAAACAATCACTGGGGATTATTCCTCGCAGTTTTTTTGTGGAGTATTTGAATTTCAGGAAGCAAAAAAAGGTTTGCTTTCTAAAAAAGCTGTATGTCAAATGAACTGAAAAGCGTGTATGAGGTTATGAGAATGAACCAAGCAGAATTAAAGCTAGAAATTTTTCGGCAAATAGATAGTTTATCAGATCAAGCGTTGGTTGAAGTTCAAAAGAAGATTTTTCAAATTTTGGATGTTGCTAACAAAAGTAAAGGAACAAAATCTCCTACAAACAACCACCTTAAGCTAAAAAAGTTAGTGCAAAATCCTTTGCGCGTCAATAAAATTAATCTCTTATCTAGAAGTGAGATTTATGAAAGATAGGATATTTATTGATACAAATATATTTCTCTATTCCATTTTGGATGAAAAAACGAAAGACAAAGACAATGAACAGAAAGTAAAAGCAGCAAAGGCTTTAATTGAATCAATCAATGCAGATTCTGAGTTAGTTGTCAGCGCACAAATTTTGAATGAGATTTATGTAAATTTGCTAAAACATAAAGTAGCGGAGAAAGATATTATTAACTCCATCAATGCCATTGTCGTTTCCAGTAACCAGCTAGTCGCAATTGATTTTAAATTATTACAGGTTGGTTGGGAATTAAAACAAAAGTATAAATTATCCTACTGGGATAGCCTTGTAGCTGCAGCGGCATCTCTTTCAGATTGTAAAATATTATATAGTGAAGATATGCAAGATGGATTGGTTATCAATAAAAAATTAAAAATTACGAATCCATTGCCAATCAAGTAGAGAACTGCGAGCAAACAGTTCGCAGTTTTTTTGTGGTGTATTTGAATTATGTGCTCTCAATGTAATTTTACTTAAAGTCTTGTTTGATTTTTAAAATCAAGGATTCACTTATAAAAAAGCCAATTTTATCTTGTAATGCTAGTAATTCTTTTTCGATATCTTGTATATCGTTATCCTCGAATGTAAATACAATCGATCAATATTAGAAAGTGCTAATATTGGAGAAGTGTTACTTATTATTTCGGGCATACTCTATATCATCTGCTAAGTCCGATTCTTCATAATGTCGTGGAATTTTATTTTCTCCTAATAATAAAGAAAATTTATATTTACTCAATTCAGCGAATTCTCTGGCTTTACCGAAACTTAAGTAACCTTGCGAATACAGAGTCAAGGCAAATAAGGATTTGAGTTCTGTCTCCATTATTTGTTCTGGCAAACGAATAGCTGACGTGATTGATTCTGGAATTTGTAGGACAATCGTCATAGTCTACATTCTACAAAGGAAATTCCTTTTAGCAAGCAGAAATTGAGTTTTTTCGAAGACCTGTGTCAGTTCACTTATTTGGGGTATCCGTAAATAACCGAACGCCGACTCGTGCTCGTGTTAAACGCCGTTTTCAATTTTACTGGCTGCCTTCTATGGCAAGCAGCACAAGCGGCACCTGCAGGGATTTTTTTGTGGTGTTTTGGAATTTAAGGAAGCAAAAAAGGTTTGCTTTCTAAAAGAGCTGTATGTCAAATGATCATTGATATGGAAAGAAATCTAAATAGAATCACATTCAATGCAAATCAAATGAACGGTCAACCTTGCATCAGAGGAATGAGGCTGACAGTAAAGAGGGTTTTAGAAATTGTTTCTATCTACCAATCTAGACAAGAGATATTCCAAGAATTCCCAGAATTGGAAGAAGACGATATTAAACAATCTTTAGAATATGTGAGTTTACTTCTGCAAGATAAAATAATTCCTTTGTCTAGAGTTGCTTAGTGAAATTTCTATTAGACCAAGGTTTGCCGCGCTCTCTTAAAGATCTCTTAATTTCAGAAGGATATGGTGCAGAGCACGTTGGTTTCATTGGTATGGCGAAAGCAAATGATTCAGACATTATTGAATACGCTAAAAAAGAAGGTTATATTTGTATTACGTTAGATGCTGATTTTCATATGATTCTAGCATTATCAAAGGACAATAGCCCGTCAGTCATTCGCATTAGAATTGAAAATCTGAAAGCTGTTGATCATTTAAGACTATTAAAAAGAATTTTGCCAGATACAAAGGAGAGCCTTCTTTCTGGTGCCTTAGTCTCTATTCGAGAAGATTCCATAGGTATTCGTAAATTGCCGATCTAATCAACAAAATAACCTCGCAGTTTGGTTGCGGATGAGAACACAATAGAAAGCAGTTCTCATAGTCAGAAAATATATAGACAAGAATGAACTATGGAATACAATACAGTTATGGAATCGAGTTATGAAAAATACATCATTTTTGATCCAGCGATTTGTCATGGGAAGCCATGTCTGAAAGGAACCAGAATTATGGTTTCGGTGGTTTTGGATAATCTTGCAGCAAGAGAGTCCATCTCCAGTATTCTGAAAAGTTATCCGACTTTGACTGAGGAGCATATCTATGCAGCGATACAATATGCTGCTGATTTGGCTCACGAGAGAGTGCTGTTCATTTGAAATTCAAGATCGACGAAAATCTGCCTGTTGAGATAGCAGAAATACTCAGAGCGAGAGAATTTGACGCTGAAACAGTGATCGAAGAAAACTTGAATGGAAAAAGTGATGAACTTGTTTCAAAAGTCTGTCTGAAAGAAAACCGAGTATGAATAACCTTGGATTTGGATTTCTCTGATACGAGAAATTATCCTCCTGACTTGCATCCCGGATTCATAGTAATCAGAGTTAAAAATCAGTCCAAAAATAATATAATAAATCTGTTTGGTAAAATAGTTCCGTTTCTTCAAGAGGAAAATATAAAGAACAGGTTAATAATACTGGAAGAAAATAAAATTCGCATCCGTTCCAAATGATTTTCTTCAATTGCTGTCCCAGTGATGAGGAGAATATTCTGAAATGGAAACAATAATTATATTTCCCAGATTTCCAATCAAGCTGACGCTTGATTGGAAATCTGGGAAGAATATGGAGTCCTGCCGGACAGGCCCAAAGGGGTTTTGCAAACCCCTTTGGAATCCCCGCTTTTTACTCACATTCAGTTACAATACAAAAGCACTTTCAGCCAATGAGTAATTGAGTCTATGAAAATGTAATTATAAATCTGGGTATTTGTATCAATAACTAGCTTCACTTTTTTTGGTAAGGAGTCCTTAGATGAGCCTTCAATAATTCCTGTGTTTTTTCTTCGTTCCAGCCTTGTTCTTTCCATACTTGATTAGCAGATTCGACCAGCTTTTTGGCGAAGAATTCGATAGACACACTAAAAACACTACAACCAATCACTTTCTAAACTGCGAGTCTAACACCTTGCAGTTTTTTTGTGCGGTAATGGGTATTATGCGCGCCCAATTATTCGTATTTACCCAAGGGCGTGGGTTAATCCACGCCCTTGGGTAAATACACAGAAAGTTCTTTTTCTAGTTTTCCTTGACGCTTAAAAATCCGATGCAAAACTGTAACCATGAAACCGCTTCCGATAGGAATTCAAACCTTCCGAAAACTCAGAGAAGGAAATTATCTATACATAGACAAGACAGAGCATATATACCAGATGATCAAAAATCCTGCTGGTGCTTACTTTCTATCTCGCCCGCGCAGATTCGGAAAGAGTCTTACTCTTTCTACACTCGAAGAAATCTTTCTTGGAAACAAAGAACTCTTTCAAGGTCTTTGGATTTACGACTCACAATACTTATGGAAGAAGCATCCAGTCATACGATTTGATTTTAGTAAACAGAAAGCAAATGAGCCAGAGGCTTTGATTCGGTTTATCCATTCCGAATTGAATTTACTTGCCAAAAAATACAATGTGACTCTAGCGGAAAAGGACTATTATTCCCAGTTTCAGGAACTCATTGTCGCACTTAGCAAAGAAGAAAAAGTTGTTATCTTAATCGACGAATACGACAAACCAATTATTGACCATTTGGAAGACACAGAGCTTGCGCTAAAAATGCGCGAGGTGATGAAAGGATTTTTTACTGTATTAAAGGGTAATGATGAATACATTCGATTTTTGCTTTTGACAGGAGTGAGTAAGTTTTCGAAGGCGGGCGTGTTTAGCAATTTGAATCACCTAATTGATATTACCCTCGACGATGCGTATTCTTCTCTCGTGGGAATTACTGAAGAGGAATTGAAAAAAGAATTTTCAACTTACATTTCTGGTCTAGCAATGAAAGAAAACAAATCAGAGGAAGAAACTCTAAATACGATTCGTGCTTGGTATAACGGCTATCGTTTCTCTCCTAAAGGGATTTCTGTTTACAATCCTTTTTCAACATTACTTACGTTTGAAAAGAAAAGTTTTGAACACCATTGGTTTGAAACAGGCACACCTGAGTTTCTTGTGAAATTAATTTTAAAAAATAACTATGACATCATAGAAATTCCATTCAAAACAGATGCCTTAAACTTTTCTAATTATGAAGTGGATGACTTAAGCCTAACGCCTCTCCTGGTTCAGACTGGATATTTGACTATCAAAGATTACAATGCAGAGAGAAAGCTTTTTACATTAGATTTTCCTAATTATGAAGTGAAGAATGCTTTTCTTGGATATTTCACTCGCAAGCTTGGAAATAAGGATTTTTCTGAATCTATACTTTATGAAATTTTAGATGCATTGGCAGTCGATGATCTGGAAGCTTGCATTTCCCATTTACGAAAAATATTTGTTAAGATAGATTATGATTTGCATATACCGCAAGAGAAATACTACCAGACATTATTCTACCTTACATTCACCTTGTTGGGATTTAAGATAAGCACGGAAGTGAAAAAAAATCTTGGTCGAGTGGATGCAGTAGTAGAAAGCAATTCCATTTATATTTTTGAATTCAAATTCAATGGCACAAAAGAAGAAGCACTTGCCCAAATTAAAACCAAGAAGTATTACGAGAAGTATTTAAACAAAGGCAAAGACATTTATCTTGTGGGAGTTGAGTTCAAGGATCGCAATATCGGCGAATATATTGTAGAGAAATTCGTTTAAGAGTTTCTACTTTCCGAAATTAAGTATATCATACAAAATCCTCTCGCAATCTTTTGGGAGGCAGTTCTACTTTTTCATAAATATCATCTAATGAGAGTTCTATATCCAACGATTGTAAGCGGAAGTGATTTGAAGATTCGTTTTTAGATTCCCGAAAAATCCATTCATCTCCTTTGCGAAAGAAGGACTCTATTTTTTTTTCTTCGGAACTTACCAAAATATATTCTTGAACGGAAGGTATATTTCGATAGAGAGCAAATTTTGCTCCCCTGTCATATTTCTCGGTTGAAGCAGATAAAACTTCGATGATCACAGTTGGATTTGTAAGGACATCTTCACTGCCATCCAGGAATTCCGGCTTTCCGCAAACGACGGTTACATCGGGATAGGTATAAAATCGATCTGCCTTGTTTTTTACTCTCATATCGGAAGGATAGACTTCGCAGGGATTGTTTTTGAGGATGGAACTGATTTCCCTGCATAGATTTGTGACTAAGAGATTGTGCTTTCGCTTCGCTCCTGCCATAGCGAAGATTTCTCCCTTGTAGTATTCACTCTTATCGGCTGCTTGTCTTTCTATTTCTAAGTATTCTTCTTCGGTGAAGAGTTTACGAGCTAAGTTGTCCATGTCCATACTTTGTTTGAAATTTGCTCTTTGTCAAGAGGAAATACTTTTTTGTTTTTACACGAACCACCGCAGAGGCAAAAAAATCACTGGATTGAAAACAGGCCAATATCAGACTGACAATAAAAGTTCGGATAGTCAGGAATGAAAGATAAAAATCAGTCTGCCTTGGAGATGAAATTCAAAAATCTTCTGGAATCACATCTTGAAAACTTTAAACAGTTTGCATCTGAGAGTGTTCTGAAAAAAAGAAAGACATATCTCACAAAAGAACAGCTTTCAGAACAGATTCAGAAACTGAAAGAGTCTCTGAATCAGATAGAAGAAGAACTGAAATAAGTTCTGTCTAAATCAATAAGTAATATTGCTTACTGTAATTGTTCCATATGTATAGATCGGCATTGAAGGTATATTTACAGAGCTGTCCCAGGTGGTGATATGATAATGGAATGTCCCGTTTGGAAAATAATTTACCGATAAGGAAATTGTATTTACAATCTCCCGAAATTCAATAAATATTTTCTGAAACGCAAATGCATTTGATTATTTCACGATTCCGGGACCTTCTAAAGGTTTATCCACATTCTCGAATTTATTGCCTTTGACTGATGCTTTGATTTTTGTTCTGTTGTAAATTCCGGTACAGCCCTGCTTTCTTCTGTTCGTAAATGTATTATTTTCTATCAGGAGAGAACTTGACGGATAGGCCTCTGATTCACCCCCATAATTGACCATTGTTCTGTTAGGAGACTTTTCTCCCTGAATCATTTTATTATTTCGAATGACAGCAGTTCCGCCGTTCGGGATATCAATATTGTAGCTTGCGTCTCCGGTACCGTCATCGAGAGTGGAGCCGGTAATTTCAGTAGAACGTGCCCTGCTTTTGATATGATGCCCGATCTTAGTGTCGTGAAAATAACTGTCTTCTACAGTCAGCTTTTTCAGCTTTCCTGCATAGATGCCATGAGAATACCCGTCTCCGTATCCGTTCAGATAAAACTCCGATTTTTTAACTTTCAGTTCTGCATCCTGTACTGCACCTGCAAGTATCCCATTTTCATTATTATGTATTTTGCATCCGATCAGAGTAAGGTTTCCCTTTTCCTGCCGTATGCCTGCCCCGTTTTTGTCCGGAACCTTTGCACCTGAGATTTCAATATTTTCGAGAATCAGATCAGCCCGAGATACAATGATGGCTTTTCCGTTCGGGATTTTTTTCGGAGCCAGAATCTGAACTGTTCCCTTTCCTGTAATTTTCAGCTTTTTGGAAACAGTAAATGTCTCTGTGTATGTCCCCGTCTGTACAATAACAGTATCCCCGTCCTTTGCTGCATTGACGGCCTCCTCGATTTTTCTGTGTTTTTCCTTCGGTCCGACTGAAATGGAATCAGCCCATACTGATGCGACAGTACTTATTGCGAATGCTAAGAAAATGATTTTATAGTTAAATTTCATTAAATTTTCCTTAATGTATGATGCTGTAACTGTGTAAAAGCCGACTTTCTCCGTGAAGGTACGACAAGTCTGTTGAATCCCAGATTTCTAATAGCGACGCACCGCAAACTTGGAAGCCGCCGCAAACTTGGAAGCCGCTGCAAGCTTGGAAACTGCCGCTGCTGCGCTCCGCCCTTCGGGCAATTAGAAATCTGAAAATCAATGTTCATGATACTGGATTTAATTCAATATTGGACAATTACATTAGAATTATATAATATATTATCCGCGTTTATCAGTATAAAAATGCTTTTACCCGTCTTGGATGACTGCTGTTTTATCAGAGTCTGAAAAGAAATCCTCCCCAGTACCAGCCTGCACCGACACCTGTTCCCAGAATCAGATCACCTTTTTTCAGTTTCCCTGAATGGTAGAATTCAGAAAGCACAATCGGTACAGATGCTGAAGATGTATTTCCTCTGTAGTGGAAATTGGCAAGGTACTGTTTCGGCTGAAACTTGGCTCCTGAGGTCACTCCTTTCAGAACAACATCTGTTCCGGGATGCGGTGCCACCCAGTCTATGTCTTCAATTTTCAGACTGTTTCTTTCCAGAAGTCCGTTGATTGCCTGTACTGATTTTTCAATTGCATTTTTGGGAAGATCAGGATGACTTTTGATCCAGCCGTTCGGAAACGGAGTTGTGATCAGATAGGCCAGATTTCCGTCTGAATGAAAATGTGTGTCTATGATCCCGTATTTTTTTTCATCTGTCTGTTCCAGTACAACGGCTCCGGCTGCATCACCTGTGATAAATTCGCCTCTGCTTCTGGGTCTAGTCCGAATGGAAAATCTCTCTGATCCTATAATAAGTGCACGTTTGTATTTTCCTGATCCAAGATACATCATTGCTGTGTGTATTCCGTGAATGAATCCGGCGCAGGCTCCTCCCAGATCAAAAGACAGAGCATTTTTCAGGCCAAGCTGAACGGCAGCAGTGACTGCAAGGTCAGGAAGCAGCCATCTTTCTGTCCAGTTTCCTACAATCAGAAGATCGATCGATTCGGGGCTGATGCCTGAACCTTTCAATGCCATCTGACCTGCCTGAACAGCCATATAGACGGATGTTTCTTTTTCAGATGATCTGTGTCTCTGATGAACATTGATATCACCCATTACAGTTTTTTCTGTCGGATGAACATCCTTAAATTCCAGATTGTCCTCTATTTCCTTATCCGAAAGAATTTTCTCTGGAAAATAATGACCGAATCCTCTGATTTGCACTCCTGTACTCTGTAAATGTTCTGCTTTCATATCCCCTCACTCACGTTATGCACTCGGGGTATCTCATTTTCCGCCGGCTGCATATATATCTACTGCGTTTCTAATCATATTATAATGATTCAGCCATTTCCTTCTTATTGAGGCAGGATCTCTCTGTTTGAACACAGTGGCTCTTCTCAGATCAATTCCCATATTGCTGTAATGAGGTGCCCATGGAGTTGTCATAAAATCTATGACAATATTTTTTCTTTCATTTGAAAAACGTACAATTCCCGTACCGTCTTCTTCGCCCTGCAGATCAAGTGCCTGCACCATCTTCACCTGAATTGGGTAGGCATCTTCCTTGTCTATTCTTACCACGGAGTGATAGTATTTATTCGGATCCTTGTCCACAGTTTCGCGGAGATATGCCAGAAGATCCCACATCGGTTTT
>JBPOJG010000071.1:0-4651 GCA_052033835.1 Spirochaetota bacterium | reverse complement strand
GCGAAAAGCATTTATCTTAATCTTCTTAATGATGAAATCATGAAATTTATGGTTATCGGAAATCTGAATCATCTTCCAAAAAAGCAGTCAGTCAGATATGATGAAGAAAAGCTGAATCGGAAAAACGGCGAGGCTTTAGAAAACAGTCTTTTCGATTTTGTTGCAAAAAATTCTATGAATGAAGATGAACTGAAAGTTGCCTGGTATCTGGACAGTCAGGAAAAAATTCTGTTCTGGTATCGAAATATAGCAAGGCACGATTACTTTATTCAAGGCTGGAAGAAAGGAAAGATCTATCCCGATTTCCTGATCGGTTCTTCAGAGAACAAGTCCTCAAGCAGGCTGGACAGTGTTCTTGTGCTTGAAACAAAGGGTATTCATCTCAAGAATGAAGATACTGACTATAAGAAATCCATTTTTGAGCTTTGCAATACAAAAGCAAAGGAAATGAAATTCAGTGAACTGGAATACAAATTTGATCAGTATTCAGTTCGCTATGAGCTTCTTTTTGAGGATGAATGGGAAAAAAGACTGAACGATATTTTTGGCAGTAAATGATGATACGTCGAAATTTAAAAACTCTGCTTTGGATTCTCTGGTTTGTGCTGACTGTGTCTCTCACTGCATGGTGGACTATACTTGCACACAGACAGGCTTCCGGAATCGCAGAACTGCAGAGGAAGCTTCAGTCTGAATACAGTGAACAGACTGCTGAAAAAATGCAGAGACAGGAAAGGATGATCAGAATGGAAGGAGCTTTTTTTCTGGCACTGATCACTACGGCCGGTGTGGCACTTGTTGTCTTAAGTCTGCGGGAAGAGAAAAGATCCCGTGCAATGAGAGAATTTTTTGCTGCGATGACTCATGAAATCAAAACCCCTCTTGCATCTCTTCGGCTTCAGGCAGAAAGTCTTCAGGATTCTCTGAAAAACAAAAGAGACAAGGTGCTTGCAGAAAGGCTGATCCGAAATACCGAGAGGCTGGAGCTTCAGATGGAAAACGCCATATTCCTGAGTTCACTGGACAGAAAAAATCATATATATATTGAAAATATAAATATGTATGATTTTTTTCAGAGTCTGAGCTTCGGATACAGAGAGGTGCAGATTCAGACGGAAAAAGATCTTTTTGTGAGTGCTGACAGACGGGCACTGGAAATCATTTTCAGAAATTCGATAGAGAATTCAATTCAGCACGGAAAGGCTTCTCAGGTGATTCTTGGGGCAGGCAGCCAAAAAGGGAAAACTGTTCTGTTCATTGAGGACAATGGTCTGGGATTTCAGGGAGACTGGAAACGGCTGGGACAGCTTTTTTACAGGCACAGATCAGGGAGCGGGACAGGAATTGGAGTATATATTATGAAAATTCTTGCAAAAAAAATTAAATCCGATATATATTTTATCAGAAAAGAAAAAGGCTTCAGGACGGAAATTGTCTTTCAGTGATCAATGTAATCGAGAAATTTATCTTTTTCAATTTTCTCGCAGGTGGCGTAGATTGTTTCAATCCGGCAGGGTACCCAGTTTTGCAGGAATATATCTGCCTGATTTTCATATTCGAATCCTACAATAAAATCGTCTCCGAATACGCGGAAAATCTGCTCTTCTTTTGCCAGTTTCGAAATCAGCTCTGAGAATTTCTGAATAATGATATTTCCCTGATGCCAGCCTTTTTCTTCATTGTATACTGTCATTCCGTGAAGTTCGATCAGTATAAAGTAATGATATCTTAAGTTTGGTATAAGGTTGTTCAGTATCAGTCCGAGATATGTATTGTTGTAAAGGCCTGTCAGCTGATCCTTGAAGAAGTATGCAAATCTTTCTCTTTCCATCTGAGTGAACGGGAGCTGTGAAGTTGCCGTTTCTGCAAATTTTTCATCCTGAGAGATTTTTACTGCCGCGTCAACGACATCAGGATGGTACCATTTCCCTCTGTATTTCATCAGTTCGTCAGCGGCTTCTTTTACGGACTTCCTTGCCTGGTAGATTCGGTTAGTGGTCATTGCATCAAACGCATCTGCTACAATCATGATATGCGAGAGTATGGAGATTTCATCTTCCTTCATTCTGTAAGGATAACCGGACCCGTCATACTTCTCATGATGATACTTTATAATTTCTGCAAGAGGTTTATAATAGTCTATTTTATTTAATATTTCTACGCCTACATCCAGATGTTTTTTAATGAGTTCATATTCCTTGAAGGAAAGTTTTCCAGGCTTCAGAAGTATTGAATCAGGAATAATGATTTTTCCTATATCATGAAGAATCGCAGCTTCCTTTAGCTGATCAATGCTTTCCTCATTCAGATTCATTTCTTTCGCAATTGCTGCTGAATAGTAGGCGACCCTTCTGGTATGACCTGCAGTGTAGGAATCTCTCTGCTCAATGACATCCACGAGCATTTCAATCAGCTCCTGGTAATGTCTTGCCTTTTCTTCTTCCATCGACTTGATCTGAATTTTCTGAGTTTCGAGCTGTCTTCCTGATTCAAAGAAATTGAAGAGTCTCTGAATCTGAGGGATCAGATATCTGCAGATTTCCTTTTCTGCCATATCCCAGGGAACGGACTTGTTCATCACAACCTGATTGTAGTCCTCGAAAGATTTTCTTGGAGAAATAATCCCTTCACTGTTCAGAAGAGCTTTCTGATTTGGATCTCCTCCCCAGGAAATTGTCTCTCTCTTTTCCATTCTTCTCCAGATCCAGAAACTTTCAGGATGAGTATCTACTCTGAGAATCATAAGACCGGCACACATCTTCAAAAAATTTTCTCTGAAATCAGGATAAATGGAAGCGAGATAGTCTGTACTGAAGCAGTCATCTTTCATAGATGGTCTGATTCTCTTGAGGAGATCAGCAATTTCATTTTTGGAATATGGAAATAAATGTTCAACGAAGGAATTTTCAGAATAAATGCAGAAACCGTCCGATGGAAATATGGACTGAAACAGAAAGATCTTTTTCTTGATCAGATCCAGAAGATCAATTTTTTTATCCTGTGACAGAATGACTTCCATCACAGTATCAATTCTTGCAATCAGTTCCGTTTTTCTTTTTTCGTTCTGGTTTTCTTCCCTCATTTGAATGATTCCGCCGAGGATGCTTCCGAAAATTTCAGACATATTCAGTCTTTTGTTTCCTGGAAGGAATGCTGTTCTGTGATGGCAGCTGATGAGTCCCCAGAGTTCATGATTGACCATGATGGAAATAGTAAGTGTTGCAGTTACACCCATATTCCTGAGATATTCCAGGTGAATAGGGGAGACACTTCTCAGGAAACTGCAGCTCATATCCAGAGGATCCGCAGTTCCGCTGTCTATCTGTATCGGCTGATAATTTACATCCTTGATTGTGCGAATCATATTTTTCCTGTAAAGGTCCCTTGCCTGAACAGGGATGTCGCTTGCAGGATAATGAAGATTTAAATAAGAAACCATTTCGGGTTCTCTTGCTTCTGCGATCACCTTGCCGTTGAACTCTTCATCAAAACGATAGACCATTACTCGGTCATAATCTGTAAGAGTCTTAATTTCAGAAGCCGCTATCTGAAAGAAGTCCTCATTTTCATGTGCGGTCATAACCCGTCTCACCATGCTGTTCAATTGAAAATCAAGAGAATACATTGCATCTTTTTCCGGATATACAGGAACGAATTCCAGAATAATCTCATCTCCTGCAGAACAGATCATAATATCGGTTTTCTGATCCGAAATCTGGGGAAAATCAAACTCATATATTATGTGGCGCATATAATTAGAAAAATCAAGATTTTTCTCGACGGCTTCCCATACTGTTTCCGGAAGCAGTTCCTTCACATTTTTTCCGATCAGGCTGATATTGTGTCCAATCGGAGTCTGACTCAGATTGTGACTGTACCGAGTAACAGTATATTTTTCCCTGCTGAATGTTATGATATATCCATGAGGCTGGATGAGATTAGGAATGTGAATTTTTTCCTTTTCACAGAGAGAAAGATCAATTTGAGAGAGCATCTAAAAACCTCTTCACAGTCATAAAACAGCTGCAGGCTCCGCTGATAATTTCGTCCTCTGTTTCCGGGTGCGATATATTATAATGATTTAAAAAACTGCAGTATTCCTGCCATTTAGGTATTGTTTCTTCTTTATATGCTGAAAAGTATCTGCTGCAGGAACCTTTCAGTCTGTCGAAAAAAAGTTCATCCGCCTTTTTGGAAAGGATCATTCCGCCCATTGTTGAACCCTCCAATACATAAAGCATACCTGCTGATTCTGCAAAACTGACTGGCTTTTTGACTTTCAGCGAAACTGTATGGGCTGTATCTGCTCCCAGACTTTTCAGATCTTCTTCTAGAAAAGATGTTCTGAGTCTGGAATGAATGTCTATTCCGAAATCATCCCATTCCGAATATTCAAGAAAAAAAGGCTCTGTCTGGCTGTGAAACCGATGCATCATTTTCAGATAATCTCTATATTCTCCCTGGGTCATCTTCCCATTTGCGAGCTTTTGGGGGAAAACACAGTTTTCGAGTTCTTCATGGAAGGGTTTTGTGAGTTTTTTTAATCTTTTGTGGATGGGATTACTCATAACTGCTGATCTGCTTGTAAGATTCTTTAAGCGATTCTGCACACAATCCTTTTTTAAAAAAAAATGGCTGCTTTTGAATAAGC
>JBPOJG010000519.1:0-5866 GCA_052033835.1 Spirochaetota bacterium | reverse complement strand
GAAATTTGACTCAGATGTAGCCTGGGATATTGTTGAACAGGGGATTACCATTCATAACCGTGATACGATTCGGACAGGCGACTATGCTGAAGCAACCCTCACTTTAAAAGATGATACAAAGATAAATATTAATGATAACAGCATGATTTATCTGGATTTTTCCGACAGTGATATCAGTCTGAATTTTGCTTATGGGTCGATGTCACTCGATAAGACATCAGCTGCCGCTTCTGAGAATACGCTAAAGATCAAGACTGGTGACAAGACTGTAGAGGTGAAAAACTCTGAAATTTCACTGGAAAAAAAAGACAAGGATGAGGTTTCGCTTGATATCAAAAAAGGCGATGCTAAAGTTATTGTCGGTAAAGAAGAAAAAATTATTAAGACAAATGAATCTGCCAACATAAAAGAAAAAGAAATTACAGTAGCAAAGATATCTATTGATTTGAAAACACCTGCGGACGGTCAGGTATTCAGTTCCAGATCAGATTCTGCGGACGTCGGATTCGACTGGGTGACTCAAGGTGATTTAAAAAATGCTAAACTTGAAATTGCATACGATGCAAGATTCAATAAAATTGCCAGAATAATGAATACAGTTTCTTCCGATGCGGCAGTGAGTCTTGGGGGCGGAAGTTATTACTGGAGAATTTCCGGACAAAATCCAGATTCTAAAAAACCGGAGTTTTCTCAAGCAAGAAGATTTTCTATCATTACAATTGAAAAGCCTGTTATCTTTACACCTTCAAACGGTCAGGTTTTCACATACACTTCAGTATCTCCGTTAATTAATATTGCATGGAAAAAACTGGAAAATGCGAGAACTTACAGAGTTGAGGTCAGCAGAACTCGGGATTTTTCGCAGACGGTCAGAAAAGATGTGACTGTCCAGAATTATATTAATTTTGACAGACTTGAGGATGGAGTTTATTATATAAGAGTAGCGGCAGAATCATACATAAAAGGTGTATCTGAAGAATTCTCTGAGATCAGAAGCTTCAGGATCGAATCAAAGGCTCTTCCTGATCCTCCTGTCCCTCTTCAGCCTGTGGATTCGCAGAAAATCAGCAAGGTCGCACTCGACGCGGGCGGATATCTTTTTCAGTGGAAGGATTCACCTGAGTTTAAAAATTATACAGTGCAGATCAGCAGTACTTCGAATTTTGCGTCGGTCTTGGCTGAGCTGAGTCCAACGTCAAATTTTGTAAAACCTGTAATTAAGATAAAGCCCGGTGATTATTACTGGCGTGTACTGGGGAGAACCAGAGATGGAAGGAGTTCTCCTTATTCAAGAACTGCTTCTTTTCAGATCAGAGATTCTGAAAAGCTGGAGCTCCTGAGTCCTTCAAATAAGTCAGTGCAGACTGTAAATACCGATATAAATTTCCTATGGAAAAAAATGGAACTTCCTCCTAATTACATTCTGGAAATTTCCAAAGACAAAGATTTCAAGACAAAGGTTTTTCAGGAAAGTTTCCGTCAATATTCAGCGTCTTATATTCCGAAGGAAACTGGTACCTATTACTGGCGTGTAATGCTTGTGACAGAGGATAAGACAGAACTTGGGAAAAGTGATATTTTTACATTTGAAGTAATGGAGAACAGGGATCCGACAGCAGTCTATCCTAAAGAAAATGAAACTGTAGATATGGCCAATTTTGATTCATTGGACTTCAGGTGGGATATGGATAAAAAGGCAGCCCATGCTGTTGTCGAGCTTTATCAGGGCAGTCCCGGAAATGAGACTCTGATTGTACGTGCTAAAGTAAAAAAAATGAATTATGCATTCAATGATCTGACTAAACTGGATGAAGGCAATTTTTACTGGAGTATTCAGTCATTTAGAGAAACCTCCAATGGGCTTAAAGAATCTGCAAAAATCAATATTCCATTTAAAATCACATTGAGTGAAAAACCGACTGTCCCAAAGATTATTTCATCCAAGAAAATCTATGAGGATGAAGAGCAATGAGAAAGAGCATTCAGGCTGTTGTCTTTTTCATTATTGCTGCGGTTTCTGTATCTTCTCAGGAAAAAACCGAAACGATAGAAGAGGAGTCGATGGCGGAAGAGTCCGGAACCCTGCTTTGGGCAGAGGTCAAGGGTGCAAAGTCGTATCAGGTTCAGGTCAAGGATGAACAGAATAAGATTATTCTGGATAAAAAAACGAATGAAAATTCTTTCAAGGTAAAGCTTCCTTTCGGCAAATATGAACACAGGGTCGGTGTTTATAATAAATTTGGAAAACTTGGAAATTTTTCGGATTGGGTAAGGTTTGCAGTTACAAAATCGCTCGTTCCTGAGGTCACAAGCGAGAAGCAGATGGAAGTCATTATTTCATCAAAGAGAAAAAAGATTTCTGTTACCGGAAATTATTTGTATACATATACTAAAGTTTCTTTGCAAAATTCAAGAAAACAGTTCAAATTGGAGAACCTGAAGAAGGTGTCAGCTGACACGATAGAATTTGAAATATCCTATGAAGATTTCTCTCCGGATGTTTTCGATCTTATACTGGAAAACCCGAAAAAGAAAATACTGAAGCTTGAAAAGTTTCTCGTTTTGAAGAACCGATGGGAATCGGCTGAAACAGTTATCAGAGAAGCACAGGAAAAGCCTGCAGCTAAGGATACAACTGCTAAAGATACAGAAACGGCCAAACCTGCAGTCAAAGGCAGATATCCCTATTGGAAGGAAGCAGGAATGTCTGCACTGATTCCAGGGAGAGGGCAGTTTATGAAGAACCAGGCCTGGAAAGGACTTGTCTTCGACGGAATGCTTGTTCTTGGAGCCGCTTATTATTATTACAGTTATCAGGATTTTCTTCAGGCAAAAAAGAACTATAATTCTGCTGTTGTGAACGGAGTGTATTTCACTGCATTTTCCAGAATGGCTTCCGGAAGCGCATCCACAGGCGGATTGGTGATGGGAAATCTAAGTGCGCTTTCCAGTTCTGAAAGTAAATACAAACGAGGGCAGGAAAAAGCAGCTGCAGTTCAGGGAGCAGCAATTCTGATCGGTCTGGTTTATACACTGAATATTCTGGATGCTCTTCTTTGGAGAGTCCCCGAACCTGATGCAGCTTTTGAAGAAGGCAAAATTAAGATGTTCACAAATATGGGATTTGTTCCTGCTTTTTCTCCGAATGCCGGATTTACAACATTCACTCCTGAAATTCAGTTCGGATTAAATTACAGATTTTAAGAATTTTCAAAGTTTTTTAATTAAATTATATCCTTTATCAGTATGATATTAGAACCGGGACTGTGTAAAAGCTCAGGTCTAATGCATATCTCAAAATAAACAAAATGCACTAAATCAATAAAATCAGGCTCCGCGAGCCCCGCGTGAACCTCATTTTTTATGCTTTTACACGCTCCCAGTTAAAGATGCAACGAGCCTAGATTCGGCAGGCTCACTGCAAGTGTCGGCGGCTCTAATGCGCTTAGGACATTACAGATTCCATATCTGATATCTTATTTGCGTAAGATATCAGAACTGTTCAGCTGAATCTTACTGGAGATATCCTTTATTTATAACTGGTATATTTGTATTCTTTTTCACCGCTGTCTGAATTTCCCAGAGGATGTTCGAGAAGACTGATATCAGGATTATTTTTTACAAAATAATTCAGACTCCATTCATCTTCAAACATGATCGCAGTCCTGCCTTCCTTGTCCTGCATTGTATATCCGTTTGCAGATGACGGAAGAGTCGAAATATCCTTTTCCGGCAGCCATCGACAGATCTGATAGGGAAGGTTAGTCACTCTGGATACAACATTGTATTCATCTTTCAGTCTTCTTTGGAATACTTCAAACTGAAGATTTCCCATTGCACCGATGATCGGATTTCCTGCACCGATGTACTTTGAAGTAAAAAGATGAATGATTCCTTCCTCAGAAAGCTGCTCTATCCCTTTTTTGAAGGATTTTAATGATAAACTGTCTGCACAGCTGATTGTGGCAAAAAGTTCAGGAGGAAATACTGGAAGAGGCTTCAGCTTAGGTGCTTCTCCATTGAAAAGGATGTCTCCGATTCGGAATGTTCCGGGATTGATGAGTCCAATAATGTCGCCCGGATAGGCCTCGTCGATTGTGTTTCTGTCCTGACCGAAAAATGCAAATGAGGAAGAGAGTTTGACAGGCTTTTCGAGCCGTTCATGTTTTACAGAAATGCCTCTTTCGAATTTACCGGAACAGATTCTCACAAATGCAATTCTGTCTCTGTGCACTCTGTTCATGTTTGCCTGCACCTTGAATACAAAACAGGAGAATGCAGAAGAAAGTGGGTCCAAAAATTTCCCGTCGCTCAGAGGGACATGATAGGGAGAGGGTGCAAGTTCGAGAAAGTTGTCCAGAAAAAGCTGTATCCCGAAATTGTTGACTGCTGATCCGAAAAACACAGGGGAGATCTGACCGGAAAGAAATTTCTCCTTGTCAAAGCCTTCAATGCCTGTTTCCAGAAGATCAATCTCTTCCCTGCACTTTGAAAGAATATCCATATCAATCTTGGATTCAAGTATCGTGTCGTTGATACCGCCTGTCTGCACGGGAGCCTGAAATGCACCGCCCGGAGTCTTTTCAAACAGATGCACCTGTTTTTCTTTTCTGTCGTATACACCGCGAAAATCAGGACCTGTTCCAATTGGCCAGACCTGAGGCACAGCTGTAATTCCCAGTACATCTTCTATTTCATCCAGAAGAGCAAAAACATCCTTGGTCGGTCTGTCCAGTTTGTTGACAAAAGTGATGATCGGAATTCCTCTTTCGCGGCAGACCTTGAAAAGTTTCCTAGTCTGAGGCTCTACCCCTTTTGCTGCGTCCAGAACCATCACAGCAGTGTCTGCTGCAATCAGTGTCCGATATGTATCCTCTGAAAAGTCTTCGTGACCCGGAGTGTCGAGCAGATTCAGCACAAAACCTTTGTATTCGAACTGGAGAGCAGCTGAGGTAATGGAGATCCCTCTCTCTTTTTCCATTTCCATCCAGTCGGATGTGACGGATCTTCGATCCTTTCTGGCCTTGACTGCTCCTGCAAGCTGAATGGCGCCTCCGTAAAGGAGAAGTTTTTCAGTCAGTGTGGTCTTTCCGGCATCCGGATGGGCAATGATGGCAAACGTCCTTCTGCGATCCGTTTCTTTTCTGAGAATATCACTCATAGATACCAGATTTTTTTTGTTTCCTACAGGTGCAATAGTAAGTTCTTTTCAGCGAGGCGAGACAGGCAGACGTCCCCAGAATTTCTTGACACTCTTTTTGCAATGTCCTAAAATTGACGATATGACCTGTTTTCCCATCCCCCCCAACGATCTGTCTTCGTTGAGACGGATTGCAATCCGTCTCTACGGATTCGGTACCTGATTCGGTCGGGTTCTGAATCACCGCTTCGGCTTGTTTTTGCTGTGCTTGTTGTTCTGTTCACGGCGAACTGTCTGGGAGTCAGCCGATCAAAAGCAGTCATTGCCGCCGCCGCACAACTGAAATCACAGTCCGTTCTGGATGCCAATCCTGTAAGCAGACCTCCTGCTTTGGTAAATCCTGACGGAACTCCTCTGCATCCGGCAGTGGAAGAAAAGAACATTTATGAAATCTTTGTAAAAGACGGAGAAGAGATTGCCGAGTTTGAAGAAACGGCAGCCACTCAGAAACTTCTGGAAAAAGAGAATATGGTAAAAGCAATGTCTGATTTTCAGAAGTTCTTCTATTATCCCGCTCTGACTTCTGCACAGGTGATTGAGGGCGAGTGGATGAAAGAAGGTATTTTCGAAAAGGATGAAGCAAAGAGAAATGCCAATTTTGAAAAAAGATACCAAGGCCGTGCTGATTTAGGGAATACAAATCCCGGCGATGGGATAAAATTTCAT
>JBPOJG010000106.1:0-7853 GCA_052033835.1 Spirochaetota bacterium | reverse complement strand
CGAAAATTTCCACTCTGGCCACTCCCGGAAGTTTTTCAAGTTCCTCCTTCATGAAGACACCGTAACTTTGCAGAGTGTTTTCATCTTCTGCATTGGACAGTGAGAAATCAAAGATAGGATAACTTCCGCTTTTTCTCTCGGTCATTTTCGGTTTTTCCGTCACCTGCACCGGAAGATTCTGTACGCTTTCCACCGCTCTTCTGATTTCGGAAATGACCTTGTCCGGATTCTTGTCTTCAAGATCCACTCTGACATCAATGTCTGATACAGAATTTCTAGATACAGAACGGATCTCTTCAATTCCTTCTATTTCTCTCAGTTTTTCTTCGATTGGGAAAGTTACTCTCAATTCCACATCTTCAGGTGAGGCTCCTGGAAAAACAGTGGATATGACCATCTGCTTCATTTCCACGCTGGGTATGGAGTCTCTTCTGAGTCCTGCCAGACCGACTGCTCCCGAAATCAGTATGAACACGGTGCAGAGACCGGCAAGAAGCCTGTTTCGAATGAAATATTCAATCAGAGTTCTCATACTTTCAGCCTAGTTCGTTCAGTCTTTTATGTGCCAGTTCTATCTGTTCGGTCTGTCTTTCTTTTGCAGTTCCGCCGAAGACGTTCTTCTTGTCTGCAGATGCGGAAAGAGAAATCGCTTCCTCATATTCCTTTCCTGTGAAAAAATGAGAGATTTTTGTTCTGAGGGATTCGGGTGCATTGGAGAGAACATAACCCTGCTCAGTGCATTCGCCGACCAGACGCCCCACGTATTCATGCGCATCCCGAAAAGGCACTCCTTTTCTGTTCACTAGAAAATCAGCCAGATCCGTTGCGGACGCAAATCCTTTTTCCAGAGAATTTTTCATGTTTTTTTCCTGAAATTTTAATGATTTAATCATTTCAGTCATTCCTTCCAGGCATACAAGGACAGTCTCTTCCGTTTCGAAGACGGGGATTTTGTCTTCCTGAAGATCTCTGTTGTAGGCGAGAGGAAGCCCTTTCAGAAGAAACATCATCTGATTCAGATGGCCTATGACTCTGGCAGATTTTCCTCGAATCAGTTCTGCGATGTCCGGATTTTTTTTCTGGGGCATGATGGAAGAACCTGTAGTCAGTGAATCCGGCAGCTGAATATAGGAAAATTCTACAGTATTGAATATTATAATTTCTTCAGACATTCTTGAGAGATGAATCATAAGCTGTGATGCAGCGAAAAGATAATTCAGAAGATGATCTCTCTGAGAGACTGCGTCAATTGAATTCTGAGAGAGTTTGGAGAGTCCGAGTCCTTCAGCAATCAGATCTCTGTCTGTCGGATAATTGACTCCCGCAAGAGCTCCTGATCCGAGAACCAGCACATCATTCATTTCCTTTGCAAACATAAACTGTCTGAAGTCCCTGTACAATGCCCAGAAATGAGCGAGGAGATAATGAGATGCGCGGATCGGCTGTGCCACCTGAAGATGAGTATATCCTGGCATAATGATGTCCACTGAGTCTTCTGCTTTTTTCAGAACAGTCTCGAGGAGATTCTTCAGTGAGTTCTGGATTTTGACCAGACTGTCCTTTACATAAAGACGGACATCCTGAGCCACCTGATCATTTCTCGATCTGGCCGTATGCAGTTTTTTCCCGGCACTTCCGATGAGTTCAGTCAGACGGGATTCGATATGCATATGAATGTCTTCGAGTTCTGGGCGGAATTTCAGTTTTCCTTCCTCGATTTCTTTTTCGATCTGAGTAAGTCCCCTTTGGATATCATCAAATTCTCTTTCTGTCAGAATTCCCATCTGCTTCAGATTCATTGAATGCGCTCTGCTTCCTAAAATATCATGATGATAGAGTCTGTAGTCAAAGGAAATGGATTCTCCGATCCTTTCCATAATAGAAGAGGTCGGGGAAGAAAATCTTCCTCCCCAGAGTTTTGTTTCTTTTTTTTCCAAATCAGTCCTTCTTTTTAAAATCCAGTGACACTGAATTGATACAGTATCTGAGTCCGGTCGGTTTCGGCCCGTCGCTGAATACATGTCCTAAATGACCCCCGCATCGTGCACAGTGCACCTCAGTTCTAGTCATAAAAAAACCTTTGTCGGTTTCCGTTCCTACGTTTTCTGCCTTCACCGGCTGATAAAAACTGGGCCATCCAGTGCCTGAGTCAAATTTTGTATCGGAAGAAAACAGTTCATGTCCGCAGGCACCGCAAATATAGACTCCCTTTTCCTTGTGGGCGTGAAACTTGCCCGTGAAAGCCCTTTCAGTGCCTTTCTTGCGGAGAACGTAAAATGCTTCCTCGCTCAGAACTTTCTTCCATTCGTCGTCAGTTTTGACTATCTTGTCTTCCATTCTGCGGACCTCGTTTTTCTCTTTTTTTACCGACTGTTCTTTTGCAAAAGCAGAATTCAAGAACAGAACAGCTGCTGCTATAAAAATCTTCATCATATCTCCTTTAGACTGATCTGTCTATGTCTGTCGGCGGCAGGCAGCAGTTTTTGTGTATTTAATGAGTGTAAATACTTTATCTCACCGCTGCCCCCCGGCAGCCTTTTGCGAAAGCCTTCGGCGGGCAAAAAAGAATTGCTTGGAAATCCTTGTCTCGGGACAATTGAAGAATGGCCGGTGATAAACTTAGTGAGAGACAGGTTCAGCTTATACAGAGTGCAGCAGGAATACTGATGGAGCATCTTTTTTTGTCCAAGGAGGAGGCTGTCAGTATCATTGCAGAGTCGCTCAGAGAAGAACTTAAAGCAGGCGAGCTGACATTTGAATTCTTGGAAGTAAATTCACTTTCCTATCGGCAGACGTTTATGCGGAGTCTAGTCTACAGGGTGGAAAAAAAACTGGAGAACATCAGAACCCTCAGAAAAGAAAAAATCAAGGGTTCAGTCAATCTATTTCTGCAGATGCTCCATTATAGCTGGATGAACGAGGAAAAAACCTGAAATCATACAAGTTCTACAGTCTGTATTTCACCTTGTCCGTGTGTTTGACTGCCATTGCGCTTGCCCGCCACTTTGCCTTGTCGTAGACAATCAGAAGTACAGCAGTTCCTTCCGGATCCACCTGAAAGTTCATAATATCGTCTCCGCCAATCTGCTGCGCCTTTTTCTCCAAAACCAAGATTATTTTCACTGGAGACGAGAAGAACGGGATCGAAATTTTTCCTTGCTGATTTTGGACATACGTAAAAACCCTTCAGTTGGAAGAAAAACCGGTTCAGGCATACACAATTCTAGGGATTTGTAAAGACAGATTTTTGGGGCAGAGAATGAGGGATTGCGTAAATTACAGTATGCATCCAGATTTTCACTGTTTTTACATTAACCTGAATTTCCTGAGCCGAAAAAGGGAGAAATAAATGAATAGAACAGCCTTGATTTTTATGACAGGAGCCGTGAGTGTATATTGGGTTTTGGGATGCAGTGTAGGAACGAAAAGCGGGGGAGACAAGCCTTATATCGTTCCGATAGGCAAGCTGGAATGGAAGCAGTGCACCGAAGGGCAGGCAGATGATGAAAAATGCACCGGTGATTCGAAGGAATTCGGAATGGAGCAGTCAAAGGCAGCCTGTGAGGCATTGAATTCCGGAAGCGGATATGGCGGGCGCAAAGGCTGGAGACTTCCTTCAATAGAGGAGCAGATGGGGCTTGTCAAATGTACTTTAGGATTTGAGAAAAATAAAAAAGAAGGATGTAAGCCGGGTTCTGAACCTCCGGTTCTGGATAAAAAACTTTTTCCAAACACTCCTTCTCTCGGTTCCTACTGGTCTTCCTCGGTCAGACAGCAGGACGGAATGACTCTTCACGGATTTATTTCCTTCGAAGACGGTCACACCAGTGAAAGCGGAAGTGCAAGTGACGGTTATGTCAGATGTGTGAGGTCGTTGCAGTAGCTGATTGCGGGGCTTCGTAAAAACAATGGAATCAGACGGGTTGTGCAAGGCATGTTTACCGCAGATAAACACTCGCTTTTACACAGTCCCGTCCGACATTTCAGCGCAGCCCGACTGAAGAATTATCATTCTCTGCTTCGCGAAAGTGCGGTTATCCTCATCCTGTGCATTCGGGACCCAAGCTGAATCTTTTCGGATTTAGAAAATGACTCTCTCGTAGTTTTTCAGAAGATCAGAGAGTTCTTTTTTCCAGTTCTCTCCTCCGAGTTTTCTTGCAGCATAAACAGACGTGTGTTCTGCATTAAGACGATTTTGGAAAGTTCATCCTGTTTTCCGTTCACGCCGAAGGGAAAACCGCAGCAGAGGAAAGGGGGCGAAAGTATCACTCTTGCTTTTGACTTCAGGAGAAGGTGCAGTCCTGCAAGGGATATATCCGAAAAAAGTCTTTCCGAACCAGAACGGTTTTCATTTCGCTCTGAAATTCATTAAACAGAGTTCTCTTCAGGATGTCGTTTTTATCTGCATTATTGATTCTTTTCTCTGTGCCGGATATGAGGCTTAGAATTAGATTCTGTTTATCAGAAAAATCAGCCCTATCTTCTGAATCTTTCAAATATTCTTCAAGCCGATTCAGGGCTTTCAGCTGAATGTATCTTTCTTCCCGAATATTGATGTCGTCTGTCCAGTCGGAAAACAGAGCTATTGATGTCAGAGGAAGCACTATGTCTTCATTAAGTTTAAATGCATTTGTTCTCTTGGCTATTGCACCGAGATGTTTCCTGTCATTCCAGAACAGTGCGGCTTCAGTGCTGTTTTTTGCTGTATGAATTTCCGTATTTTTGCATTCTTTTACAATATTTTTCAGCTTTTTCTCACCATGAATAATTTCATTTTCATCGGATGCACCCATATCAATCAGGAGGACAGTTTTCGGCGTTCTGTTCGTGCCCGAGTTTGTAATATCCTTCCATAATCCGGGTTTTCTGATTTCACAGCCTCTCAGATGAATTTCCCGGAAATCGCCGGTGTCCTTATTTGTTACAGAAAAAGGTGCAATATCATTATGCAGTATTTTCCTGTTCCGGTGATTCAGTCTTTCAATATTCAGAAGTTCTCCCTGAGGAGATGCGAATTCGAAAGACAGAATATTGCCGTTCCCCATTTGACTGCATATTTCCCGCCTGCATTTTCTGCAATATTGCCTCCTATTGTGGATGCCCAGGAACTTGTAGGGTCAGTGGCAAATACGTAACCCTGAGAGTGCATTGTTTTTATCGCATCCTCCGTTATTACTCCGGCCTCGACTCTGACAGATCTGTATGTCAGCATATTATCATCTATTTTCAGGTTTTTCTCGGATACAGGATATATTCTGTTCAGCTTTTCTGTATTGATGACAATGCAGTTTTTTGCAAGAGGAACTGCCCCGCCGGTCAGCCCTCCGCATACAATTACTTTAAACCCTGTTTTCTCAGCAGCCTTGAGCAGAGGGGGAATTTCCTGTACTGAAGACGGTCTTAAAACTGCAAAAGGAAGATGAAGTCTCCAGTCTGTAGCATCAGTCGAATGGCTGATGATCGTGAACGGATCGAAGAAGATGTTTTCTTTTCCGCAGATCGGACTGAATTCCTTTTTTATCGTTTCCTGTCTGTGAACAGTTTCTTTTATATCCGACCTGAGTTCGCTGATTTTATTTTCGACTTCCCTGACTACAGATTGAACATCCGGATTTTCCTCAGACTGCCTTTTAATGATTTCAAAATCATGATTTATTTCTGTAAAAAAATTACGTTTCATTCTGAAGGACGCAGTCAGGTGATTCTGCAGATAAGGATTTCTTAAGTAAATGAAAATTTCTCCGATAATTCTCATCAGAAGACGGGAAGTCCTTCCTGTCTTTCTTTCCTTTCGCAGTTTTTCAAGAACAGTCCACATTTCTGAAGAGAAAAGAATTTCAATAATTTTTCTGTCATCGGCGGAAGTATAATTATAAGGTATTTCTCTGTATGTCTTGGAACTCTTTTACAGCCTCCCGGTGAAAGTCTCCTTTCGGTCTATGCCGAAGTTTTTTATGCAATGACGTTTTCCGGAATCGATCCTGACAGATTCTGAAAGCACCCTACCAGCCTTTCACGTATGCAGAATAAACCGGATATTCTTTTTGGCAAGAATAAAATCCAATAAAATAGAATAAATCTAATAAAACAGAGTAAAATATTAAAATATGATAATATATTGGACAAAAGGGCAGACAGATTGAACTTGGATCTTGAAAGTCTTTTAAAAGCAAGGAGTGGATAATGATCATTGGGGTTCCTCGTGAGATTAAACAGAATGAGAACAGAGTTGCTCTTACACCTGGAGGAGCAGAGGTACTGAGACAGAACGGACATACAGTTCTGATTGAAATGAATGCCGGTCTGGGTTCCGGATTCAAGGATGAGGATTATACTGCATCAGGGGCGGAAATTCTGCAGACAGCGAGGGAAGTTTTTGACAGTGCAGAAATGATCCTTAAAGTGAAGGAACCGACAGTCTCCGTTATCTGGATGATGTAATGCCGAAGAATGTTTCTACAATGATGTCAAGTTCGGAGAATGTACGAAAAGTTATCCGGGATGCAGATCTTGTCATTGGAGCAGTTCTGATTCCGGGTGCAAAGGCGCCTCATCTCGTTACAAAGGAGATGCTCAAGGGAATGAAAGACAGATCAGTCATCGTGGATGTTTCGGTGGATCAGGGAGGATGTGTGGAAACCTGCAGACCTACAACTCATGAAAATCCTACATTTCCTGTAGAAGGTGTAGCGCATTACTGTGTGGCAAATATGCCGGGAGCAGTACCAGTGACATCTACAATTGCACTGACCAATGCAACCCTGCCGTATGCTCTTCAGCTTGCAAATGAAGGGTATGAGCAGGCAATTCGAAACAGTCAGAAGCTTCGTCACGGACTGAATATCATTGACGGTTCGGTAACGTATGAGGGAGTCGCGCAGGCATTCGGAATGAAATACACAAACTCTGAAGAATTTATAAAATAATGAAAAAAAATAAAATGTGAAGACTGCTGAACTGCGGAATTGGGGCTGAAATGCTGAATCCGCTTCATATTCAAAAAAATCTTTACAATACAGTAAGCAGTAAATAATTGTTCCGGACAAATTATGAAAAATTGCCGAAACGGAAGCGCAGTATGTCCCAATTGCTGTGCGGAAAGCATTCAGTAATTTTTAGGACAAAATTTGTACGGGGGCTGCATAAAAGCATAAAAAACGGGTATCACGCTGAAGACGAAGGGTTTCGCGGAGCACTGATTTCGCTTTGCTATTGATCGTTCTTTTTGAACTTTGCATTAAAGCTTTGCTTTTACTCAATCCCTCTTTTTTAATGAAAAAATAAAAAAAACTTTGGAGAGAAAGTATGAAGACAAAATTAGACCGTCTCAAGGTAAGAGACATAATGGTAAAGGATGTTTTTACGGTAAGTCTGAATCAGACATGGAAGGAAGCGGCAAGGAAGATGAGTTCAAAGAGTATTCATCACCTGATTGTTGTGGACAATAATCACAGACCGGTATCAGTGATGTCCGTTTCTGATTTTCTGCAGTTTGCTCTCAGGGAGAATACTTCGGAGCTTCACAGAATGATTGCAGATACCAGACATCACAGCAGGCTTTTTTCCGTGGGACCGGAAACGGCGGCATTTGAAGCTGTCAATGAAATGAATATTCATCATATCGAATGTCTTGTCGTCCTCTCCGAGGAGGGGAATCTGGAAGGAATCGTCACTGCAAAAGATCTGATGAATTCACTTTTTTTTGATGAAAAATTTACAGACTGATTTCTTATATGAGCGGACGGCGACCAATAAAAACGGCACCCTTGAACTCATATCTGAAATTTTTAAAAATACCCTTGACGCATAAGCCCCTTAAAAAATAGTGATATTTCAAAGCTGTTTTTTTGCAG
>JBPOJG010000552.1:0-29146 GCA_052033835.1 Spirochaetota bacterium | reverse complement strand
CTGCAAGTCTTCTGCAGGAAGCAAAATCAGTATCACTGGCACTTGCAAAACCGACTTCAGCTCCCTGAATTCCCAGTTCAATGATTCTTTTGAATACTCTTTCTTTTTCCTGCAAGTTCCAGGGTTTTGGCAGTGCCTGATTCCCGTCACGCAAAGTGACATCCTGAAAAAACGGTTTTGACTGTTTCATATATTCCTCCAAATTTCTGCTCTGCAGAAGGGGAGGGCACAAAAAGAAAAAGCCCGCCCCCCGTTCAGGGAGCAGGCTTTTTCTTATGATGAAATCACACTTCTCCCTGTCTATCCCAGAAGGAGAAGCAGAAGTGAAGAGTGTGACTTGATCATAAATTTACGCTGAAATAAAGGACGCATTCTGTCAATGAATTTTTTGAGAATAACAGTTTTGCTATAATACATAGGTTAAATGTTATCTGCCAGCAGGCTGATATAGTTCAGGCTGCGAGTTTCCCTGATTCCAGAATTTTCAGATGTTTTCTGTAGACGGACAGAAGATTTTCTATATCGTCAATGCGGCAGAAGCTGCCTGACCTGCATTTGTTTTCAAATTCTCTTCGCACCTGATGATAATCATTTATTATGCTGTCTGAATAAGAGATCAGATAATAATCATATTTATTTTCCAGAGCAGGGGTGATTACATTTATGGAATTCATTTATCAAAATTCTCCCTTGTATGATTCATACTTTTACCTTCAATGAAAGACTTGAAAGCCGGTCTTGCTCTTTCAATTCCTCATTTAATCCCTGGACTATTTCACTTCCGAAAAGAGAAATTTTCTGCTTTGCCGAACTGTCCCCAGAGGAACAGGGAGAATTTCAGACAGCCATTATCACGTAAGAAGCAAAAAGACTGATGAAAAAAAATCACAAATCTACGCCTCCCCTATTTACTGGGCAGAAATAAATTATTACAATTTGATGAAAAACTTGTTTTAGGAAACAAATTATCAATTATCGTCCATCAGAAAAGAAACAGAAATAAGTCTGATCATCTTTCTGACGGCAGAAGAGGCAGTGGAAAAAGGATTGTTTAGCGGAGTGGGAAGATATATGTTCGGACATTCGGGAAATGGAAAAAATAATGGATTTTCTAATTTGAACGGAGTGAAATATTTTCCAGTTGATTTTTTCCGGCTTTCCTGTTCCTGTATTCCACGGGAGGTGTTTCTCCTATTTAATTCTTTTGGTCTCAACACTAATTTTAAAATCAGTATTGAGATCACCACTCATTTAATTTCAACATTCTAAGGGACATCGCCAGTATGAAAAAGAGAATCTATGTAAGACGAGATGTTTTAAAAGGCATTAGAATTGGATTTGGTTTTTTTCTAGGGATTGGTTTCTCCAGTTTATTTGCTGTTGCAGTGACTGGAACTTTTAACAGCTTCACTTCAGGCTCACTCATTCGATCTGCTGATATCAATACTAATTTTGCAACACTCAAGACTGCAATAGAAAGTATAGATGCAACAATCCCTCCCGGAACCATTGTAGCATATGGCGGTACTGTAGCCCCATCAGGTTGGACAATTTGTAATGGAAACATTATAAGCAGAACAACTAACGCTTCCTTATTTGCGGCAATTGGAACAAACTATGGCAATGGAGACGGCTCGACTACGTTTCATTTGCCGGACTTCCGAGGCAGATTTCTGCGAGGCTTAGATGGAGGAATCGGACGAGATCCAGATGCAAGCTCTAGAGCAGTCTCCAATGCAGGCGGAAATTCTGGAAATGCTGTTGGTAGTTTGCAGACAGATGCCTTTCAGGGTCACTGGCATCAGTTAAAAGATAATGGTACTGGTGGTCAATTTGGTAACTCAGGCATAACTTCTGGCGGTGCACCAACTGCTGCTGTTCTTAATCTTGGCACACCTGCAATCGCCTCAACCTTACAAACTGATGGTGCAAATGGAACACCTAGAGCTGCACCTGAAACTAGACCAATCAATGTATACGTAAACTATATCATCAAGCTCTAATACATTTTAAATTTTTTCTATGGACAAACTTAAGATGAATAGATATGGAATCTGGAAAAACTTGGGGCTAATTATAATTATCTATTTCGCCTACCCGCTCTCAGCTGATGTTGTGGAACTTAAATCGGGAATAGTCTACGATAATGTAAAATCCTCTCTTACCAAAGAATCCGTGCAATTCCTCTGGATGGAAAAACAAATGAGCATTGGAAAAAAATTAGTTAAAAGTATAAAATTGCGATCTGTTATTTTTAAACCACCTGTAACCGAAAAAGAAAAGCTAGAAGTGGAAGCAGAGCGCGTAAGGGTTGCCGAAGCTTTACAATCTGCATCTGATTGGGAAATTGATCCGAATGCCAAGCCAGTTGTGGGTATTGTTTTATTTCGAGCGGGTAACGGTGTCAGTCTCTCGGAAGCAGAGAGTGTAACAAACCTAATCCAAACTGGACTTGTAAAAACAAAGTTATTTACTGTAATCGACGTTTATGCAATTTCAAAGAGCTGCACAGAGGATCAAAAAGACTGTGCAAATCAAATAAAGGCAAAAGTCAAAGTCAATAAAATTGTATCAGGAACAATCACAAAACTTGGGAATAAATTTTTAATCAATGGATATGTTGTGGATACTAAAGACAATTCCCTGGACTTTGCAGAAAAATCAAGTGCAGATTCTATCTCAAAACTGGAAGAGACTTCCGATTATTTTTCCAAAAAAATAGCCGGGGGAATTATGGAATATTGGGACGAAGCAGTGACTGCAAAAGAAGCAGAAGCCTTTAAAAATATAAAATACATTTGGAAGTCGGCCCTCTTGCCGGGACTGGGACAATGGCAATATGGTCAGGATAAAAAAGACAATGCATCGATTGTAAAAGGATATGCGATAGGCGTAATGTCAATCGTTCTAATCAGAAACCTTTCTATGCAAGAATCGAATAAAATTGTAAATAAAAATAATTATGAAAATAGTTTTAATTTATTTTTGCTTGCACCGAGTGGATCGGGGCTGGAAGGAATTGGGTTTTTAAACCAATGGAGTAAATTTCAAGACTATGACAGAGCAGCTGACCTTACCAAAACTGCAGCAAGCGCATTGATTGGTTTCTATTTATGTAATTTAATCGACGCGTCCTTGCTTGGAACAAATTTCTTTCCAAGAAAAGACAAAACTTCCAGTCTTTTTTTTATACCGACTAGAGTTGGAAACAATGCTATGGAAGAAGATAATTTCTTGTTTGGACTAATCTTTCAATTTTGAGGCAAATTATGAAAAACAAAATATTCATTCTAATACTCGCAATTTTTCTTCGATGCAATTATTTTGAAGATGCAAAAAGCAAATCGAATTATTTTTTGAAACTTCTAGGAATTGGAGGATTAAACAATACATCGCTCAGCGTCTCCTCTGTGTATCCAAAAGATAAATCTACAGACAATTATTTGAATACAAATGTATTTTTAGTGTTTAATAAAAACATTTCAGGTTTTACAAATAATAATTTTAAAATTGTTACGGAAGCAAATATTGAAGTAGAAGGAAAAATTGAGATCAAAGAAAAAATTCTTTCCTTTTACCCTAAGAATAATTTTTCCATCAGCAGTGCTTATAAAATTGTATTGAAAGCAGAAAATGGATTGGACAGCGAAAAAAACTATTCCTTTACAACAGGTTCTAAAATAGACAGTACTCCTCCCAGTTTAGTTAATTCGATACCAAGCAATGGAGAAAAAGATATTCCCATTAATATTTCCATTAACGCCACACTTAGCGAAGAATTTGATCCTAATAGCCTTACTGCAAGTGTATACAAAGTCATTGATGCAGAAGGCAGTTTGAGTTATCTGGAGCGGACAATCGTATTTACCCCCAAGGCAAATTTACAGCCAAATTCAAATGTAATTGTTGTATTAAACTCGGGAATTAAAGACACAGCCGGAAATGTAATGACGACACCATCCGCCTGGATTTTTACTACAGGCGAATCTCTTGCATCCGATTGTCTGTATGACGTTGACAACTACAATAATTGTAAATTAAAGTAGCAGCCATTGACCCCAATGCGAGGTTAATTTCATTTTCACTCCCCAAGCACTGCCAGTGACTGTTCTGCGATTTCGAGTTCTTCGTTTGTGGGGACGATCAGAACGCGGACTTTGTTTTCCTTTGTGCTCAAGTCTCTGATGCCGGATTCTCTTTTGGCATTTTTTTCCAAATCCAGTCCGAGTCCGAATGTATGAAGTCCCTCCAGAACTTTTTTTCTGACATCGGAGGAATTTTCTCCTACGCCGGCAGTGAATACGACTGCATCTGTTTTTCCTTCCAGAGCAAAAATATAAGATCCTATATATTTTCTGATTCTGTAGCAGTACATTTCAAATGCAAGTCTGGCATTTTTGTCTCCCTCGTTCATTTTCTGCAGAATGTCTCTCATATCATTTGATCCGCAGATCCCTTTCAGGCCGCTCTGTTTATTGAACACATTGTCTATTTCCTTGAAGGAAAGCCCAGCATGATCTGCCAGATAAAAATGCACAGCAGGGTCGATGTCGCCTGTTCTTGTACCCATAATGAGTCCTTCGAGAGGAGTCATTCCCATTGAGGTATCGAAACTCTTTCCGTTTTTGACAGCACAGACACTGGCTCCGTTCCCAAGATGCAGAGAGATGATATTTAATGAATTTATATCTTTTTTTAAATACTCAGCAGTCTTTTTCGTGATATACTGATGAGATGTTCCGTGGAATCCGTATCTTCTGATTCTGTGTCTGCTGTAGTATTCTGCAGGCAGAGCATATCTGAAAGCATACTCAGGAATGGACTGGTGAAATGAAGTATCGAACACTGCAATATTCGGAACACCTTTGAAGAATTTCTCGGCAGCAAAAATTCCTGAGAGATTTGCGGGGTTGTGAAGAGGTGCCAGAGGAATGTTCTCTTCGATTGCCCGGATTACAGTTCCGTCGATTCTTGTCGGTTTTGTAAAAGTCTCTCCTCCGTGCACTACGCGATGTCCGATTCCGCTGATGTCGGATGTCTTCTGAATGACTCCATTGCTTGAATCAGTCAGAAGTCTGTCCATTTCACTGATCCCCGTCCAGTGGTCAGGGATATTTTTTTCTTCAGTGACTGCTGTTTCCGACTTGACCGATTTATAAGTGTGCTTAGCAGTTTTTTCGCCGATTCTTTCCATAAGTCCGGATGCCAGAACCTTTTTGTTTTCCATCTCAAACAGCTGATATTTGATGGAAGAGCTGCCGGTGTTGATTACAAGTATGTTCATTGTTTTAGTCCCCTGCCTGGATTGCCGTGATTGCAACTGTATTGATGATGTCCGGAACTGTGCATCCTCTGCTCAGATCATTTACCGGTTTGTTCAGTCCCTGAAGTACAGGACCGACTGCAACTGCATTTGCAGATCTCTGTACTGCCTTGTAAGTATTGTTCCCTGTATTCAGATCAGGGAAAATAAATACTGTTGCCTGTCCTGCGACAGGGCTGTCCGGCATTTTTGTCTTTGCGACGTCGGGATCTACTGCCGCGTCGTACTGGATGGGACCTTCTATGAGAAGGTTTGGATATTTCTCTCTCGCAATTTTCACTGCTTCTCGAACCTTTTCCACGTCCTCACCTTTTCCGGACTCTCCGGTGGAGTAGGAAAGCATTGCCACTCTCGGTTCAATCCCGAACTTCGCGGCAGTCTCTGCAGATGAAATGGCTATCTCGGCCAGTTCCTTTGCGCTTGGATTGGGATTTACTGCACAGTCTCCGTATACAAGAACTCTGTCAGGAAGACACATCAGAAATACACTGGATACAAGTGAACAGCCCGGCTTTGTCTTTACAAATTCAAGAGCGGGTCTGATGGTATGCTGAGTTGTATTGACTGAGCCTGAAACCATTCCGTCTGCATGACCCTTGTACACCATCATTGTTCCGAAATAACTTGAATCGGTCATCACATCTCTTGCATTGTCCGGAGTAATTCCCTTATGTTTTCTGAGTTCAAAGTAAGTATCGCAGTATTCCTTGAAAAGAGGAGAGGAAACAGGATCAATGATTTCAGCCCCCGCAACTTTCAGCCCCAGTTTTTTTATCTTGTCCCTTATGATTGCTTCATTTCCGAGAAGAGTGATTTTTGCCACTTCCCTGTGAAGCAGAACTTCAGCTGCTCTCAGTATCCTTTCTTCAGAACCTTCCGGAAGAACAATATGTCTCTGGGCGGATTTTGCCTTCTGGATCAGATCATACTCGAACATCTTAGGAGTCACGACTGTGGATCTGTGAATAATGATTTTTTCCTTAAGACGTATTCTTTCTGTGCTGGATTCAAAGAGAGCGTGACAGGCAGCAATTTTGATCTTGTCATTTGGAGAGATTTTGGAATCAATTCTGCTGATTTTATCTACAGTTCTCAGAGTGTCTTCCTGTGTGAGAAGAACAGGTATATGAGCATCAATCCCGTCCATAAATTTGCGGATGTTCGGATCAGGATGAATTCCCCCTGTCAGGATGATTCCCATAATTCGAGGAAAATTTTTGTTCTCTGAACAGACGAATCCGCCCAGAATGATGTCTGCTCTGTCTCCCGGAACGATTACCAGAGTGCCTTCCTTCAGATGACTGAGGAAGTTTTCGAGCCGCATAGCCGCCACAAGTGTATGATGAGCGTGACGGAAAAGATAGTCCTGACCGTAGATGACTTCTGCATTCAGCTCTTTTACGATTTCGTTCATAGTAAGTGTTCTTAATATATCATTTTCAGGAATATAATAAGTGAGAATAGAAGGATCTGTATCAGCACTTACCAGTTTTTTCAGTCCGGGGATTTTTCCCTTTTCAGCTCTTGTGATGAAAAGTCCAATGACTGTGCATCCGGAAGAGGAGTAGTACTCCACAGCAAGTTTTGCAGATGCTGCAGTTTCTTTTTCGTCCTTTCCTGTCGCAGGACAGACTGCAATCACAGGGGCTCCCAGATTCTTTGCAAGCTCGGAATTGATTTCGAGCTCAAATGATCTGGATGAACTTTTGAAATCTGTTCCTTCAATCAGTATGAAATCAAATTTTTCTTCGAGTTTTCGGAATTTGGAAAGTATAATATCTATGAGATCCGCTTTTCTGTCTTCTGACATCAGCTTGAGAGCTTCATCTAGACTGATCCCATAGGTATCTTTATAATCCATCTGTAGATTATAATTTTTCATGATAAGTTCAATGTCCGGATCGGATTCAGTGTTTGCAACTGAAGGTCTGAAAAATGCCACCTTGGAAACAGTGGATTTCAAAAGTTCCATAATTCCGAGAGAGATCAGGGATTTCCCGCTTTTCGGTTCTGCTGAAGTGATGTATAGGCTCTTTGACATAAGTCCTTATTTACAGAACCTTTATTTCTGAACAAGTCTTATCGCATCCGAACTGAAAAATTGCATCATTCTGATAAAATCTGAGAAATAAAACTGCTTGGATTCAAAACAGGGCTTTCCTATATGATATTTTTTAGAAGAGTTTCTGACTGTCAGGGTCAGCAGTGGATCTGGAATTTGAAAGCGGGGTCTTAGCAGCTTCATAAGCTTGCGGGGGTTGCAAACCCCTCGCAAGAGGGGAAGCCGCTAATCCTTCCGATAGGGATAACCTGTCATAAGGAAAGCGTTAAATTCAAGGATGGGTGTCAACTGCAAAGCCTTGGCTGAGCAGTTGCAGAGTTTTAAAAACAGGGGAGAAAAATATGCCTGACTACAGAAGCAAGACGTCGACGCACGGCAGGACAATGGCAGGAGCCCGTGCTCTCTGGAGAGCCACCGGGATGAAGGAAGAAGATTTTGGAAAACCCATCATCGCGATTGTAAACTCGTTTACTCAGTTTGTCCCCGGTCATACGCACCTGCATGAAATCGGACAGAATGTAAAGAAAATTATAGATGCAAACGGCGGTCACGGTGCTGAATTCAATACGATTGCCGTGGATGACGGGATTGCGATGGGGCACGACGGGATGCTTTACAGTCTCCCTTCCCGCGATCTGATCGCTGACTCAGTGGAGTATATGATCAATGCGCATACAGTGGATGCGATGATCTGCATTTCCAACTGTGACAAGATCACTCCCGGAATGCTGATGGCTGCAATGAGACTTAATATACCGACGATTTTTGTTTCCGGCGGTCCGATGGAAGCAGGCAAGTACAATTCAAAATCAATTGATCTGATTGACGCAATGATTGCAGGCGCTGATGATTCTGTCTCGGATGAGGATGTTCTCGAAATGGAAAGATCGGCCTGTCCTACCTGCGGTTCCTGTTCGGGGATGTTCACTGCAAACAGTATGAACTGTCTGAACGAGGCTCTGGGGCTTGCACTTCCCGGAAACGGAACAATTGTAGCCACTCATAAAAACAGATGGACACTTTTTGAAACAGCAGCAAAGAGAATTGTGCAGATGGCAAAGGAGTATTACGAAAAAGGAAACGATAAGGTTCTGCCTAGGTCGATTGCCACTATGGAAGCATTTCAGAATGCAATGGCTCTCGATGTTGCCATGGGAGGTTCCACAAACACTGTTCTGCATATTCTTGCAATTGCTTATGAAGCAGGTGTTCCGTTTACAATGAAACATATTGATGAAATATCCAGAAAGATACCGACAATATCCAAAATTGCTCCTGCAAGCGATTATCATATTGAAGACGCGCACAGGGCAGGCGGGATTATGAGGATTCTGGAAGAACTGGATCTGAAGGATCTTCTCCATTCAAATGCATACACTGTCAGTGGACTGACATTAAAAGAGCAGATAAAAAAATACAGTACTATTTCCGGTGAAAATCCTGAGGCTGAAGAGTTTTTCAAGGCTGCTCCCGGAGGAGTCCGCACGACTGTGGCTTTTTCTCAGGACAGAAAATTCAAGGAACTCGACAGAGACAGAGACAAAGGCTGCGTCAGAAGAGTGGAGAGTGCCTACAGCAAAGACGGAGGACTCTGTGTCCTGTACGGAAACCTTGCCCTCGACGGATGTATTGTTAAGACAGCGGGAGTGGATGAGAGTATCTGGGTATTTGAAGGTCCTGCAAAAATATTCCAGTCTCAGGATGATGCATGTGATGCAATTCTGAAGAATAAGATTCAGGCGGGAGACGTTGTCATTATCCGGTATGAGGGTCCTAGAGGCGGTCCCGGAATGCAGGAAATGCTGTATCCGACTTCATTTCTGAAATCTAAGAAACTCGGAAAAGTATGTGCGCTTATTACTGACGGAAGATTCAGCGGAGGCACATCGGGACTGAGCATCGGCCACGTATCTCCGGAAGCGGCTGAGGGCGGAAATATCGGCCTCGTGGAAGAGGGGGACAGAATCTTCATTGATATTCCTAATCGGAAGATAGAAATCAAAATTTCCGATGAAGAACTTTCCAAAAGAAGAAAGGTCATGGAATCAAAAGGCAGTGATGCCTGGAAGCCGGGGCCTAGACCGAGAGTTGTATCGAAGGCTCTGCGCGCCTACAGCTCCATGGTGACAAGTGCTGCAAGAGGTGCGATTCGGGAGATCTGATTCTCGGCTGATAACTCTTTAAGCAGAAAAAAATAAAGTCCCTTCGACAGACGCGGAGATTGTCAATTACTGATTTTCTCCGTGATCAGTCTGGGGTCAGTGTTTTCTTTCAATACCGCAGTTTCTGTCGAAAAACCGATCACAGAGAAGCTGCAAAAAAAAATGAATACAGTCATTTTCCCCTATAAAAGAATTGCATTAAGTAATTTTATTCAAAGAATCGTTAAAAGCCGGATTGTTCTCAGTACAAAAAGGACTGCTGTTTCTGACAGCCATATCCGTACGGATTACTTATGCTTTCAGGAAATCACTGATCATGAAAATCATTTCACCGGCGACTCCTGAAAATATATCAAAATAAAGTGAGGGTGTCTATGATTTCTCTTCCGGGTTATATTTTAAAGGATAAGATTCATTCCGGGGAAAAAAGCATTATCTGTCGCGGGACAAAGGCCGGCAGTTTAAGGCCTGTTGTAATCAAGATACTCAATAATGAATATCCCGGTTCTGAAGAACTCAATGCATTCAGAACTGAATATGAAGTGCTTGAAAAGATAAGAGGGAAATTTATCATCCAGGCAATCGGACTGGAGAAATATGCCAACAGCCTTGCGATTATTTTTGAAGATATCGGTGCAGAGGCAGTATCAAAACTCCTGAAAGAAGGAAGACTGTCTTCTCTCGAAAAAAAACTTCAGATAATGATTCTCACAGCGGAAGGTCTGGAAGAAATACACAGCGGACAGGCTGTTCATAAAGATGTAAAACCTCAGAATATGATATTTAATCCGGATACTTCTGAATTTAAATTCATTGATTTCGGCAGTCTCAGCTTCATTTCCAGACAGAGTTCATTTGTTCCTCTGAACAGTTCTCTCGAGGGAACTCTCCCGTATGTGTCTCCTGAACAGACAGGCAGAATGAACAGATCTGTGGATTACAGGTCCGACTATTATTCCCTCGGAATTACTTATTATCAAATTTTGACTGGAACCCTGCCCTTTGTATATACCGACCCGATGGAGATGATATATGCACATATAGCCAGGCTCCCTGCAGCTCCTTATCAGAAGAACGGGGTTCCTCAAATTCTTTCCGAAATTGTAATGAAACTTCTAGAGAAAAATCCTGAGGACAGATATCAAAGTGCAGAAGGTCTTCTATATGATTTAAAAAAATGCAGGGATGTGCTTGCTGAAACGGGCGAAGCAGGACTGAGGAAACTTTTGTTTCATCCTGCAGAAAATGACAGATCTGGCAGGTTTCAGATCCCGGAAAAACTTTATGGGCGGGAAAAAGAAATTTATCAGATTATCCGTCAGTTCAGGAAATCGACTGAGGGTTCAGCGGAGCTTCTTCTCATTTCAGGACGTTCGGGGATAGGGAAGTCGGCTCTTGTAAATGAGATCAATAAACCTATTACAGAGTATAAAGGATATTTTGCATCCGGGAAATATGACCAGTACAAAAGATCCATCCCGTATTGGGCGTTTTCACAGGTTTTTCAGTCTCTGATCGGTCAGATACTGACTGGCAGCCCTGAATCTGTAGAGGATTGGAGGGATAGGCTCGGCAGAGCATTAACTCATAATGGAAAAATCATTACGGATGTGATCCCTGAACTGGAGAATCTGATCGGTGAACAGCCGGATGTTCCTGATCTTCCGCCCGCCGAGTCTGAAAACCGTTTTAATTCAGTTTTTCAGAATTTCATCAAAGCATTCTGCACTGAGAAGAATCCCGTTTCCATATTTCTCGATGATATGCAGTGGGCTGATATGCCGAGCCTGAAAATGATTCAGAATCTTTTTTCTGATAAAGATATAAAATATTTTTTTCTAATGATGTCTTTCAGGGATAATGAGGTTCTTCCGTCCGATCCGTTTTCTGTAATGATTGAGGATTTAAAGAAGAACGGCAGTTCGATTGGAAGCATTCAGCTTGAGCCGCTGATTCTAGATGATGTCAGGATTCTTGTGGAAGATACTCTGGGACAGAAAGAAAATGTGCGGGAAATTGCCGCAGTTCTTACGGATAAAACCAAAGGAAATCCTTTTTTCGTAAATGAGCTGTTCAGGAGTCTGTATGAACGGGACCTGATTTTTTTTCGTTCAGGCAGATGGAACTGGGATTCTGCAAAAATTCATACTGTCCATATCTCAGAGAATGTAATAGATCTGATGATTGCAAAGATACAGGAACTGCCGGATACTCAGATTCGAATATTGAAAATTGCAGCATGTGTCGGCGACAGTTTCAGTGCAGATGTCCTCTCGGAAATTCTGTCGTTGAACTCAGATTCGTTGAAGGAATACATTACTGAACTCTCCAATGACGGTTTCTTCTCTGTCGGAGGAAATACCGCCAGATTCGTCCATGATAAAATAAGGGAAGCTGTTTATACTCTGATTTCGGAAGAAGAAAGATCTATAAATCATTATAATATAGGTAATACATATCTTCGGATGGTCAGCGACTCGGAAGCGGACGAAATGCTGTTTACAATTCTCAGTCAGCTGAATCAGGGAGCCTCTTATGTAAAGACACCGGATGAGATTCAGAAACTTCTTATTCTGAATATAACGGCAGGAAAGAAATCACTGGCATCGGCCGCATATGAAGCCGGCCTGAATTTTTTCAGAACAGCAGAGAAATATATTTCTTCCGATATTTGGAGTAAGGATTATTCATTTTCTCTGGATTTTTATGTGAGTCTGGCCAAGGCGGAATATTTATCCAGACAGTATGAGGATGCGGAAAAGACTTTTCGCTCTGTGCTTCGTAATGCAGTAAATATTAATGATAAAATCCCTATTTACGAGATGATGTCTTCGATGTATGTCAGTCAGAACCGTATATTGGAGGCTCTCGAAATACTGAAACAGGCTTTGAAATCTCTTGGAATGCGACTTCCAAAAAATCCGTCTGAACTTTCTCCGCTTCCCGAGATAATAAAATTCAAGTTGCAGTTTAGAAAGAAAAAAATCAATGACCTTGAGAAACTTCCGCTGATGGATGACGAATCAGCTGTTGCAGTGATGCATCTTTTGAATGCAGGCATCGCACCGTCCTTCATTTCGCAGCCTAATCTTTTTCCGGTGATTGTAATGAAAATGGCGAATCTCTCACTTAATAAAGGAAATTACTATTTGAGTCCTTTTGCATATTGTGCTTTCGGATTGATACAGGGATCAGGGTTGGGAGATTTTGCTGCTGGTTACGATTTTGGAAAAATGAGCCTGGCTCTGCTCGGTGTCATCGGAGGCAAAACAAGTATGATTGCCTGCAGAACAAATTTTTTGTTTGCCACAATGATCAGTCACTGGAGGGATCATGCAAAGGCTGGCAGAAGTTTTTTTCATGAATCCATTCAGAGCGGGCAGATGTCCGGTGATTTTCTGTATGCATCTTATTCAGTCAACCATCTGAATTTTCAGAACTTGCTGATGAGATCAAATTTGTCGGACGTTCTGAATGGATTTCAGAAGTATGATTCTGTAATGCTTAGACTGAATCAATATGATTCACATCTTATGTATAAAATGAACGAGCAGTTTACAAAGAATTTGTCAGGATTGAATGGAGATATTCTCGAATTGAAAGGAGATAGATTTAATGAAGAGAATGTTCTTCCTGAATTGATTCAGGCAAAGAATTCTTCGGTTCTGTATGTCTATTATCTGAACAAGGCGGTTCTGCAGTTTTTGTTCGGAGAAATGGAGAAGGCAGTTTTTTATTCCTCTGAAGCAAAACTTTATGAGGGAGGAGTTTTCGGTATGATGTTCATACCGGAGCAGGTTTTCTTTGATTCTCTGATTTCTTTCCGAATGATACAGAAAATGAACAGATCATCTTCCGGGACAAGGCAGTATTTGAAACGGATTAAGAAAAATGCAGCCAGGATAAAGAAATGGGCAGAGAACTGTGAAGCCAATTACGGTCATAAATATTATATTATCTCTGGACTTATTTTTGAGACGGACGGAAGGGAAGCTCAGGCAGCCGAATGTTATCAGAAAGCAGTCAGACTGGCCGCAGACAATGAGTATTTTCTGGAAGAGGCCCTGGCAAATGAGTTCCTCGCTGATTATTGGAACAGGCAGAACAGGGAAGGATACTTAAAATATCATATCACGGAAGCTCATTACGCATATAAAAAATGGGGATGCGTTTCAAAAATGGAGAGGCTCGAAAAACAATATCCTTTTTTACGAAATAAGACTCAAATTTCTTCAGTTTCAGATACCGAAACTTTTTCATCGTCATCCTCGGCAAAAATTACGTCTTCGTCTGATTTTCTTGACCTGAGCACTGTCATCAAGGCATCACAGGCGATATCGGGCGAGATTCAGCTGGGCAGACTTCTGGAAAGAATGATGCGAATTCTCATTGAGAATGCAGGTGCAGAAAGAGGATTTTTTATTCTGAAGAAAAAGGAGAATTGGTACATTGAAGCGGAGGGGACTGCTGACAAGGACGAAATCAGAATTCTTCATTCCATACCCTTGGATGGATCTGAAAGCCTCTCAGTCAGAATAGTACATTATGTGATCAGAACAAAGACGGTTTTGCTCCTTCATAATGCAGAAAAGAAAGGACTCTTTTCTGGTGATGAATATATAAAAAAAGGAAAGATAAAATCCGTACTTTGTTATCCGATCATCAATCAGAGAAATCTGAGAGGAATCGTTTATCTGGAAAACAATCTGACATCCGATGCTTTTACTCCTGACAGAGTTGAGATACTGAAACTTCTGGCAGCCCAGATCGCTGTTTCTGTAGAAAATTCCCTTCTGTATGCAAACCTGGAAGAGAAAGTGGAGGAGAGGACTAGGGATCTGAACAGTGCACTGACAGAGGTGAGTGTGCTGAAGATACAGCAGGACGGAGACTATTTCCTGAATACGCTTCTGATTGAGCCTCTCGGTCAGAACAATGCAGTCAGTAAAACGGTTCAGATTGATTTTTTCCTGAGGCAGAAGAAAAAATTCATATTTCGTAAAGAGACATATGAATTAGGCGGAGATATTAATATTTCAGATAATATAAAATTGAACAATATTGAATATATAGTTTTTTTGAATGGAGATGCGATGGGCAAGTCCATACAGGGCGCGGGAGGAGTTCTTGTTCTCGGAACTGTTTTTAAGTCAATTCTGCAGAGAACAAATGATATGGAAAGTATCAGAAGTATGTATCCTGAACGCTGGATCAAGAATGCATTTGTGGAAATGCACAAGGTTTTCGAGAGTTTTGAAGGCACGATGCTGATGTCTCTGGTCTTCGGACTTATTGATGAGAATACAGGCACTATGTATTATATAAATGCAGAGCATCCTGATCCTGTCCTTTACAGGGACAGCAGGGCTGAATTTATACAAAATCCTGCAGGTGTATTCCGAAAACTTGGAACTCAAGGGAAGCAGAACAGCAGACTTCAGGTTTCCGTTTTCAGACTGCGCCCTCAGGATAAGGTGATCATAGGATCTGACGGAAGAGATGATTTTGTAATTTCAAGGGATGAAGTGACTGGGCAGGATGTAATCAATCAGGATGAACTTTTGTTTCTTAGGTCGGTGGAAGCCGGGCAGGGCTCTTTGGAGAAGATTTATAATGATGTTGTGTCTCACGGTCAGCAGTTTGATGATTTCTCTCTTCTCTCCATAACGTACCAAGGTGCAGGCATTCAAGAATCATATGAAACTGATACTGCGAGGATCAAAGAACTGATCAGTGCAGAAGATTACAAGGCGGCATCCTCTGAAGTGGAACTGCTGATCAAAAAGTTTCCTGAATATACCGAAGTATTCCTGCTTGGTGCAAAGATTTATCTGGGTTTGAAGAATTTCGATTCAGCGGTTGATCTTGCGGAGAGAGCGAGACTCAGGGATATAAAGAATCTTCAGGCGTATGAAATTCTTCTGGATTCCTACACTGCCTTGGGAAGAAACGACCGAGTAAAAGAATTAGTAGTCTCAATAAATAAATTATTTCCTAATTCGAATAAATTTCAAAACTTTTCAGAGGGTAAATAGATGTCATTCAATCAGACAAGTGAAAATGGAATCGAGAAAATAGAAGTAGAGGAGTCCTTGGATCTTTAGTCTGTGCCTGCACTGAAAAAAGATATCAAAGCACTGTTCAGCAAGGCTCAAAGAAAGTTTTAGTCTCCCTGCAGCAGAAAGTATTTGTGGACTCTTCAGGAATAGGAATGGTTTATAATCTCTGTTATGAGGCAGATTCTCTGGGAATTTACAGACGCAGGAGCAGTTTTTCACAGGTTGTGGATTTTCATTCTCTTTTATGCAAATGAGTTTTCTTTTACAGTCACTTCTCCCTTTTCAACACTGATACGGAGAAGAATGTCTGACTGTTCCGGATTCTGAAGAAGATATCTGCTGAGCACAGGCACAATTTTATGTTCGATTGTTCTCTGCAGAGGTCTCGCTCCGAATTTTGGATGGACACCGATTCTGCTCACATAGTCAATGAGCGATTCAGAAAACTCCAGACTGATCTTTCGATCCTGAATTTTTTCCATTGTTTTCAGCTTATCAAGTTCAATGACTGCAATTGCCTTGACTGATTCAGAGTCGAGAGGATGAAACATAATGATATGATCTATGCGGTTCAGGAATTCAGGCCGGAAATGATTTCGTATAGACTTCATATAATCTGTATCTGCGGGCTCGAGTCCGATTGACGGGGCAGAACTGCTTCCCAGATTGGAGGTCATTATAATGATGGAACTCCTGAAACTGACCTCTTTTCCTGACCAGTCGGAAAGAATTCCTTCATCGAGAAGTGTCATAATCACATCAAAAAATGCAGGATGTGCTTTTTCCACTTCATCGAGCAGAATGACACTGAATGGATTGTTTCTGATATGCTGTATCAGCACTCCGGGTTCATTAGAACTTCCTAATATTCTTGAAAGCTGGTAGCCGCTCTGCAGTTCACTCATATCCAGACGGAAAAGAGTATTGAGTTTTCCGGAACTTCCGAACATAAACTCTGCAAGCACCTTTGCGGAAGTTGTTTTTCCCGTGCCGCTCGGACCGGCCAGAAGAACCGTGCCTATCGGCTTGCCCGGATTGTTCAGACCTGCCTTGTATGTGCTGATCAGAGATGCCAGAACCTCGCCGGCTTCTTTCTGACCGATGACTCTTTTTCTGAAATATTCCTGTACCTGATTTTCACTGAAAGGAAGGCTGTCCTGGAACATGACTTCGGGAAGCCCCGTTTTTTCAGAGAAGACCCTGTTGATGAATTCAGGTTTAATTTCCGAAATCTTCAATTTGGATGCTTTTACGGCGGCTGATTTCAAAAACCGGACTGCCTTTCCGGGAAACCTTTCATTATGAATGTATTTTTTCAGAAGCCGGAAACTCAGATGCAGTGAATCTCTGTCAAAGCTGACGTTTGTATATTTTTTAATGTAGTTTACGTAATTATTCATTATATACATTGCAGAAACATCATTCACTTCGTCGACAGGAATGATCTGAAAGAGTCCGGTGAAGCCCGGCAGGAGCCGATACGCTTTTTCGAGTTCTCCGGGTGACATCTCACCTACCATTCGGACTTTTCCGCGCTTCAGGAAATAAATCAGGTAAGATGCAATCGAGCTGTGAGCAGATCCTTCTGAACCCTGAAAAAGCCCAATAATATCCTGCACATACAGTATGCCTTTATATTGCTCCAGATCTTCCATCATCTTTTCGCATATTTCCTGCCAGTCCCCGAAAAACCTGGCACCGGAAATCATTCTGTAGGGATTTGTCATCCAGAAAAGATTTTCCTGACTTCCGGAAGACTTTTCTTCAGAAATCAGTCTTGCAATATTTTCTATTATAAGTGTTTTCCCTGTCCCGGATTCCCCTGTAAAAATGATATTTGCTCTTTCTTTCAAAATCTTGTCTGCAGAGGATCTGATCAGGTTCTGTCTTTCCCATGCTGTTTTCGGCAGCAGATTCTTTTCGGGCCTGATGTCTCGGGAGGGGAACAGATCAGCATTGATGACAGAAGGAATGTAGACTGAATCTGATTTCTTCTTTTTTGTGCTGTCTTTTTTTGTGCTGAATTTTCTCAGTTCCGGTGCAGAAAGCATTGTATAATTATAAAATGTATCATAATCCGAATGCATCAGCATTTCAGCAATCTGAGAGGACGCGGCGAAATCCGGCTCTTCAGAATCAAAATATGTAAATTCCATATCGAACCATGGGATATGACATATATATCCGTGATTCGAGGGTTTTTTCCCGTAAACAATCACGGTGTCGATGATCTCTGCTTCCGGGAAACGGTATTTTTTCCTTTTCCCCCAGTCTGAAGGAAATGCATTTACAGGAAGAATTTTCAGCCTGTATTCTTCGGGTACATCGGTGTTATATATGAAAAAATCATTGTTTTTAATTATTTTTTCTGCGGCTTTTTTTATCAGTTTGTCCGGATTTCCGGAGAACAGTCTGATGTCAGTGTTCAGTACTTCCCCGTACACAAGATCTTTTATCTGCCAGTAAATTATCCAGTAAATGTCCTGTTTCATAAGTTCCCTGTCTCCAGAATGTCCTGCAGCATAATTTTCCAGTTGGATTCAGTCATTCCGTCATGAAATGCGAGACCTGTTCTGAAATCCGCAATATGAGATTCACTGTGGTATATTCTGATTATCTGCGGATGTTTACGCATTTCTCTGTGAAGATCAAACTCCTTCTGCTTTGCCTGAGTGTGAAAAACGGCAAAACAGGCTGATGGAGCGGTTCCGCTTCTGAGATGAAGATGAAATCCTGTTTCGTTCTGAAGAATATTTCTGATTCCGAATCCCGAAAGCTGAAAATGCAGTTCGGATATCCTGTCTGTAATTATTTCATATTCTGAAATTTCATTCAGAAGTCTTTCATAATTTTCTTTCATTATTTTTAATATATCCGAGGATTCGTTGAGTTCTTCTATGAGATATACAGAAAGCACGGCAGTTTCAAAGCTGTTTTCTCTCAGGTTCTTTGAAAAAAAACGCTGGTATTCCAGATCCGTAAGAATTTGAAGAAGCCTCAGATTTTCTCCGTCGAAAAGAACCTTTTCTGCCTGCAGAAGATTTTTCAGAATGCTGTCGTAATCTGCAGATTCAATTAGAGCTCCGTAACTCAACCTGCTGGTATAAATTCTCTGTTTGAGTGTCCGATGCTGAATATGGCGGAGTACTTCTTTGGAGTTCAGATCCTGTTCGAGACTGAGGATATAATCTTTGATCTCTCTGATTTTTTCAGTGATCTTCCAATAGAGAAATTTCCTGCTTTTGTCTTCTCTTTCGGGATCGGATAGAAGGCTGTTTTCCATATTCTGAATGCTGTCAAGTATCCTTTCGATCTCCGCTGTATTCATTGATCTCAGATTTACCGATAAGTTTTTCCTCGCGGTTTCCTTCAGATAATTCAAAAGAAGAACATCAACCGAAATTCGGCCATCCTTCAGAAACAGATTCAGCAGAACGGGACTGTCATTTTTTGAGGAAGCCAGTGTTTCTGCAATAGGGAAGGTCATCAGTTTTTCTATGTTTCTGACCAGAGCTCTAGCTCCCATTGCGGAATCAAAACCCTGTTCGGCGGCAGCCGTGAAGCAGTCTTTTTCAATTCGCAGGAATACAGCTCTTCTGAGAAAACCCTCACGTTTAAGCAGTTTCCTGATTTGTATATACGTTATATTCTTAATATCATTAAACTTGAGTCTTTCAAATACAGTGATAGAATCTATTCTGTTGATGAACTCAGGCCGGAAATAATCTTCTACCGCTTTTCTGTAGACGGATGAACTGTCTTCAATGCTGTCTGAAAAACCGAGACTCTTTCCTGCTTTTTCCGCACCGACATTGCTTGTCATGATAATGACTGCATATTTAAAATCCGTCACAGCACCCAGTGAGTTTGTCAGCCTTCCTTCTCCGAGAACCTGAAGCAGAAGATCGTGAACGGACGGATGGGCTTTCTCAATCTCATCGAGCAGAAGAACACAAGCCCTTCTTCGGCTGACTTGAACAGTCAGAGTTCCTTCCGGATTCTTAAAATCACCGATTAGACGAGATACTGAATCCGCATCAGTATACTCATTCATATTGAATCGGACAAGGTACTGTTCACTCTCAAAAAGGAATTCCGCCATTGCCTTTGCGAGTTCCGTTTTTCCCACTCCAGTCGGTCCGATGAACAGAAGGGATGCGCAAGGTTTTGTCGGATCATTCAGCTCCGCTTTGACAGTATGTATGACGTCGGCAGCTGTCCGTTTGGCTGAATTCTGCCCTATGATTCGGCTGTCGAGAAAACTCATTACCGTTTCATCCGGCAGTGTTTTTTCTCTGTCAAATATAATATCATTATAATGAAATATGCTCTTGAAGGATTCTCTGATCTCAGAGGTATCTGTCCTAATATGTCTTTTGACTGTCTGACTGAGAATGTCCGTCAGTGACTTGGGCGGAACTGTGTCTGAACGGAATCTTGCATCTGACTGAAAAAGGTATTTCAGTGCATCATTTGTGATTTTTACTCCTGCGAATTCTTTTTCGAGGTTCAGTCTTTCCTGTATGACAATTTTTTCTATCTCTGTCCTGCCCAGTTCAGAAACATTTACAGTGTAAAACAGTTCGGAAAAACTTCTGTTGATCTGCCTGACTTTTGACCATTCTTCCTGCGTTGCTTCTGCAATTAATCCGAAGTTTCTTCTTTCAAGATAAGGGAAAAGCACGTCTGCGACAGTAAGGCTGCTGTCAGAACTTTTTCCTGTATAAAAAAGAGAAATCATATTTCGAATATATAAAAAGTCAGGTTTCTTAATGAAATCCTGAGTGAGAATCATATTCTTGAATCTGCTTCTGCTGAACTGTGATATTTTTTCATTCACATTGTCCTGTGAAAACAGATATCTGAAAATGGCTTCAGCCCTTCTTTCCCACTGCCCTACGTATCTCATTCCGGCAACGAGTCTTTCCGGATCCAGATGCCAGATATTGAACGCCAGTTTGAACAGAAATTCGGCCAGATCGGAGGAGTATTCGGAAAGAAAACTTTTCAGTCCGTTTCTGAATGCCTGATGCAGTACTGCAGTTTTTCCGCATCCTTTGGGGCCGATCAGAACTAAGCAGGCAGGTTTTTCTCCGAAAATTTTCTCCTGCACCTCGGATACAGTTTTTTCTCTGAAATACGCTGTCATTAAATCATCAGGATACAGGCTGTTCATATTTTCTGCGAGTTTTTCGAGTTCTGTCCTGCCGTCAAATTCACGTTCATCGAAGATCCTGCGTTCCGAGCGTTTTTTGTTTTTTTTCCGTGAAGGCAGGAAATACACAGTTTCAAAATACATTACAGTATCGCTGTTAAACGTGAAAAAATTTTCGGGAGAATTCGGTTCCTCGAGCTCTCTGAAAAAAGACTGGTAGATTTTTTCTGCTGAAAAAGGCTCTTTCTGTTCTTCTTGTGCATTTCCGATCAGTATGATTTTTTTATTCAGATAGGGCAGGGCAGCAAACTTTATCCCTTGAGTATAAAAAAAGACTGTCATTGCAGAAAAGTTCAGAATTCTTCTTCCCGATCTGATTTCAATTTCACGAATCTCCATTTCTGTTTCAGGGGAAAAGCAGTACCATAAAATCTGCATATAGTCATTTTCATTTATAATATTTCTTACTGAAGTGATCACTTCCTTTTCAAAGGATTTTTTTGCTTTCAGGTAGTCCCGGTCTGATGCTTTCGGACCTGAAAAGAGAAGCGGAGACAGGGAATATTCCTTGCCTTTTTTTCTGACGAGCATTGGGAAACGTATTCTGAATGAGGCCATTTCAGGATTCCAGAATTTTCAGAAGTTTCTGATTCATTTGTTCGATCATCCATATGCTGAAATTTTTCAGTGGGACTGCTGTTTTCATTCCAATATTGGAAAATTCATTCTGCTTGAATGAGTATTTTCTTCCTTCAGGGAGAGTCTTGAAGAAGGCCTCTCTGTCTGCATCCTTAATCGGTTTGATCCTGTTATTTTCTGTTTCTGTCCAGTTTTTGATCAGATCAATATAACCCTTGATTGAGTTTTCCTCCGTGCCTGTTTCCTCAAACATTTTTTCTGATTCGAGAAGCAGGTTCGGGCATAGTCCTGTGATATTGAAAACAAGAATTTTGATTTCCTTATTCTCTGCAAATGAGATAAAGTCACGGATTTCTTTCCTTTCAGATGAACTGTAGACAGTTCTCTCTTCTGCCCTGCAGCTGAATTTCAGTTCTGCCAATTTGAGCAGACCGGAATACAGTTCAAACATTTCCCTCATAATTGCCGTTTTGCAGTAGATGACTAAGCAGCATTTTTTATCATCTTTTTTAAAGCTGTAAATCCTTTTTCCCTGTCGGAAAAATTCGGACCGCAGTCTTTTCAGATCCGGAAGTAAATCTGCATATTCACATTTTTCGGTACTGTATCTCAGAAGCAGATTTCTTTCAATTTCAAAAATCTCCTCAGTGATCAGGTTCAGATCATTCTGCATTGATTTCATTTCAGTGAGAAGTCTTTTGCTGTCGTTGAATTTCTGTCTGTAAAATTCACTTTTCTGCCCTGACTGCAGTTTTTCAAGAAGTTCCTTTGTTTCATCTTCCTTAATGAAAATATCATTATAAAGTGATGAAATAATTTCTCCTCTCCGGACGGATACGGCAGTCCTTCTGAGTTCTGTAGCCTTTTCAAGTGTTTCTTTGAATTTTTCCAGTTCGGCCATATCCGTTTTCTGCTGAAGACTTTCTGACCTGAAAACAGTTTTTCCTTCCTCTATTCCGATCAGAAGACTGATTTTCTGCTGTGATGAGCCTGAATTCATCATCTTGGAAAGCGGAACGGTAATTCGACTGTGGACTGCTCTTTTGATTTCTCTTGCCCCGTATTTTTTTTCTGAAACAGTTTCTGATATGTATTTCACGGCACTTTCCGAGATTTCAGGGACAATTTTTTTTCCGGTAATCCCTCTGCTCGACAGAACTTTTCCGGCCTCTCTTTGGATGATGGGAATACGGTGTTTTTCAGTGAGTCTGGAAAATACAATGATTCTGTCAAACCGGTTGATCAGTTCATATCTGAATCTTGCCTCAATGACTTTTTTATAATTATCTTCTATATCTTTGCTGTTTTCTTCTCTGTCGAACCCGGGGGAATTTCGGGATGCTTCTGCTGCACCCAGATTGGAAGTCATAATGATAATGCTGCTGCAGAAATTGGCCGTTTCGCCTCTGGAATTTGTAAGTCTTCCTTCTCCGAGAATCTGCAGAAGAAGATCAAAAAAACTGCTGTCTGCTTTTTCTATTTCATCGAACAGAACAACGGAAAATGAATTCTGTCTGACCCTCGATACCAGTGAGCTGCTCCCTGAAAAATCTTCAGAGATTCTGAGAACATTGTATGGATCGGAGTATTCTGACATATCCAGACGGATCATTTTATCAGGACTTCCGAAAAGAAATTCGGCGAGTGCCTTTGCAGTTTCTGTTTTTCCGACTCCGGTCTGGCCTGCAAAAAGAAGAGATGCAATCGGTTTGTTTTCAGAGGACAGTCCTGCCTTGACAGACAGAACAATATCAGTGAGGGAACGGACTGCAGAACTCTGACCGAATACTCTTTCTTCAAAGAAATTCAGTATTTCATTTTCATTTGCAGGTATTGCGGAATCTATTATGAAATCAGGAATATCAGACTCGGTGCAGAATGCCTGAATGAATTCCTGTCTTGTCAGAAGATCTTTTCTGTTCTGAATCACCGAATCGAAAAAGCGGATGACTTTGCCTGGAAGCCCTGAATAAGGAAAAAATCTTCTGTGCAGGCGGAATATTTCTGTAATGTCAGATGTATTTATGTTTATACTCTGATCTTTTATAAATTCGCCTACGCATTTTTCTGTGATGCTGATCAGCTCTTCTGTATTCCGTCTTTTCATTCTCAGGATATGAAAACCTGAACTGATTCCGGGATATCTCTGTTCCAGATAGGCAAATTCCTCTTCAGTGCATTCAGCAATGACTGTCATTCTTCCCTTGTTTACAAAGTCCTTCAGTGCCTCTCCGACACTGACTGAATTTCCTATGTATCTTCCGATTTCAAAATAATCTGCCCATCTGCCGAGATACAGAACTGTATTCAGACTGTGCATATCTTTTGCAAGATCTCCGAGTTTTGATTCCCATCCTGATCCGTCTGTCAGACTCTGAATCAGGCCAGAGGCCGAAGTCTGCCTGAAAAAAACAGACTTGTCGTCCTTATCCATAATACTTTTTATAAATTCTGTGATTAATTTTGTCTTTCCGCATCCTCTCGGGCCCACAGCCAGAAAACTTTCCGGTTTTTCCGGAGAGAACACTTCTGAGATTTCATCCCATTCCTCTTCCATTCCGAAAAGAGTGCCTTTTGAAAAATTCACCGGTTCCAGAATTTTCACAGCCAGATTCTTTTTCTCTTTTTCGGTATCTTCATTCTCTGAAAGTTTCAGCTTTATTTTCCCTGAAACAAATTCAGTTCTTTCGGAGGAAATGTAGGGGAGAAGAAGACTGAGACTGTCTGAAATCCCATTCATGGAAAGTTTCAGTTTCAGATTTTTCTGCAGTTTTTCCAGAAGTTCGTTTTTGGAGACGGCGACTGCCTGCACAGAAGGAAATACGGTCTTTCCTCTCAGTTTTCTGTCGAATACCGGCCAGTAGAATATTTCAAAACTCATGATATAATCATTAAGAATCATTGCGGATTCCGATTTATCCATACTGATGCTGATTTTATCATTCTTAACGTCATGAAATGAAGTCAGAACAGCAATGTCCTGATAGGAATCCATTCCATTTTCAGAAATGCTTTTCTCAAGGTTCTTTTTTACCTCCTTGAAATACACGTCAGCCTCACTGTTCAGATACAGATCCTCACCGAACGGAGTCAAGGGGATCAGAAGTTCATTTTCATTCTGAAGAAAGATGCGAATGCATCCGATTTCGAGACTGATTTCCTGACTGCTCATAAAAGCAGAGAACCTTCATCAGTATCAGATGAAAAGAAAAATTTCCCAATCATAGATTCTATGATAAAATAGGGAAACAAAAACATGGATATTTTCTCAGATTGACAGGTTTACTGATTTGATCTGATTCAAATTTCTTGTCAAAATCACCTATGGGGTGTAAGATGGTAAAAAATCCGTAAAAGGAGCTAGAATTGGAATTTCCGGAATTGGAACCTTATTTTCAGGCTATAACGGACATTACAGATAATATAGCAAGCATCAATACTCACTATGATGTAGACCATGAGAAGGATTTCAGCGAACTCGAAAAGATTGCTGTCAGTGTTTTTTCTGTATCCTGGGAAAAAACAGATGAGAATTACTTCAAATTATTTACAAGTTATTACACTTTTCATATTAAAATCATAGAGGAACTTATCAGCGAAGCCCGCCGAATTTTGAATCCTGAAAAAAGAGAGTATCTGAAGAGGCTTGTTGCCTATAAGAAAAGTTCGGATGAGTGGTTTGCAGCTCTTAAGAAAAAGCGCAAACTGGCTGCAGTAGCATAATAATAACTTCTGGAGGAAGTTGAATGATTTTCAATTCCATTGACTTTCTCCTTTTTTTCCCGGCAGTATATTTAATCTATCTGAAACTCCCGCACAGGGGTCAGAATTTCTTTCTTCTCGGCGCAAGTTATTTTTTTTACGGATACTGGGATTACAGATTCTTGTCTCTTCTCATTATTTCCACAATTGTAGATTATTCTGCTTCTCTTGGAATCAAAAGATCTGAAAGCCTTGGACGTAAAAAGCTGTTTTTGTTTTTCAGCATATTTTCCAATCTGAGCATATTAGGCTTTTTTAAATACTTCAACTTTTTTACAGGAACTGCGGCTGCGCTTTTGAAGACAGTAGGTCTTCAGCCGAATCTGCCTGTTCTGAACATCATTCTTCCGCTCGGAATTTCCTTCTACACCTTTCAGACGATGTCTTACACTGTGGATGTTTACAGAGGACAGCTCGAACCGGCAGATGATTTTTGGGACTTTGCACTTTTTGTCACTTTTTTTCCTCAGCTTGTTGCCGGGCCTATCGAGAGAGCGACAAATCTTCTTCCTCAGGTTCTGAAAGAAAGGACGATTGTCTTTCAGGAACTGCAGAACGGTGCATTTCTTGTTCTGTTCGGTTTTTTCAAGAAACTTTTTATTGCAGACAATCTGGCGATGATTGTGGATCCGATTTTTGATCCGATTGAGAAGGGGACTCTCAATTTCGGAGAGGCAGGTCCTCCAAATTCTCCCACAGTCCTCTTCGGGACAGTCGTATTTACAATTCAGATTTACTGTGATTTCGCGGGTTATTCCGATATTGCCAGAGGAATTTCCAAGTTTATGGGATTTGAACTGATGAGAAATTTCAATACACCTCTTCTGGCACAGAATGTGAACGATTTCTGGAGAAGGTGGCATATCTCATTTATGTCCTGGCTTCGAGATTATGTATACTTTTCCATCGGAAACAAAAACGATCCTGAATGGAGAAAAAATGCAAATAATCTGTTCACTTATCTTCTGTCAGGGTTATGGCATGGTGCGAGCTGGTCATTTGCCATCTGGGGTTTTGTAAACGGACTCTTGAGTGTTCTTTACAAACTCATTCTTCCTTACTGGCCGAAGACAGGGGGAGATCATTATAAAGGAATTATTTATTTTAAAAGAATCATGAAAATGATTTTTACACTTATTTTGGTTGCGGCCCCCACGATTTATTTCCGATCACAGAGTTTTGATCTTGCACTGCTGCATACAAAAAGTCTTTTCACAAATTTCGGTCTTCTGGACAGCAGACTCTTTGAAAAAGTTTTCAGGAATATTGCTCTTCTTCTTCTGATTGAAATCTATCAGAACAGTACAGAAGACGAGTATGCAGTTTTTCGTCTGCCCGTGCCTGTCCGTTCCGTACTTTATGTGGTTCTGTTTTATGCTGTAACTGTCCTGGGGAATTTTAATAAAAATGCATTCATTTATTTCGTTTTTTAAAAAAAGTCCTGCCTTTACTCTGGCAGTTCTCTTCATTGTGCTGTTTGAGACAGTGCTTCATTTTATACCGAATCTGTATTATCTGGACGGAAGAGGGGCATTTTTCACATATTATAAAAGGTTCCTGGCAGAAGACAGTTCCCGTTCGTATGATATTCTGATTTACGGAGACAGCCGTTCCCTTTCACTTCAGGGTCAGAAAAAAGATGATAAAAATAAATATTCTATCTATAATTTCAGTCTTCCTGCAGCAGGTCCGAGATACTTTCCTTTCTTTTTGAAGAAATATCTGAAAAATCATTCTGAAAAACCGAAACTGGTGGTCTGGGCTGCAGACCCTGCACTGATGATGTCAAAGAAAACAGTTTCTTTTCTGGAAGACCCTGCACTCTGGAATGAATATAAACACAGACTTTTGAATCTTTTTTCCATTTCAGAGGCCTGGGAGCAGTACAGCGGAACTGAATTTTTCTTCATTATGAAAGAATATCTTCCTCATTCCCTTCTGACAGTCAGACACAGACAGGGATTTGAGTCTCTGGTCGGGATAAGGCTGGAAAGTCTTCTAGCTGGAAAATTTCATCTAGTAGAAGAAAATAAAAGGCTGATCAAATTTGTGGAAGATGAAAACGGAAAAATCAATCTGGGGGATTTTTTCCCTGCACCGGATGGAGCATCTGAAAGAGAAATCGGGAAACATCTTCCGGTCTATAATACCTCAGAAATCAATACTGAACCTCTCCGAAATTTTCTCGATCTTTGCAGAAAGGAAAATCTGAAAGTCATTGTTCTGAACATCCCCCGTGCAGAAGGGTTTCACAAAACTCTGTTTTACAGAACAGCAGAGACAGAAATAAGGAAACTTCTTCAGTCATATCCCGAATTCAGATATGTTCAGTTTGAAAATATGGACTATCCTCTGAATCTGTTTTCTGAATCCATTCATTACAATTTTAAAGGCGGAAAAAGAGTAAATGCGGAATATACTGAAAAAATCATTCCTCAGTTTTACTCTTATATAGAAAATCATGAAAAATAAGTTTCTTTTATATCCTGTATTTCTTCTGCTTTTTCTCTTTCTTTTTGACAAGATATTCCTTCTGGAATTCTTCAAGCCCTATATCAAACCGGACATCACCACTCATATCTATTATGAAACCAGAAATGATCTTCTGAAGATTCTGGGTGCAGATGACGAGATCAGAACAAAAAAGAAGAAACTCATGGTAATCCTCGGATCTTCCAGGCTTCTCTACTTTGATGCAGAACAGCTTAGGGAATATTACCCTGACTGGAAGATATACAATTTTTCATCCGCTGTTACTACGCCTGCATATTATGCATACAATCTAGAAAAGATCCTTGAAAAGGGAATTGTGCCTGATTTCATTCTTCTCGAAACTGATCCAAATCAGTTCAATGCAAATTCGCCTGTCTTCAAGGGTTCAAATCTTACTTACAGTTTTGATCTTCCATTTGTGCTGAAGAATGCAGGACTTTTCGGCAAGGACTATGTGAGTTTTTATCTTGGGAAATTTCTGTTTGCTGTCGGCAAAAATAAACCCCATCTCGATACCGCTTTCAAAAGAGCGTCCGACCCGAATTTCCCTACAATACTTGCGATGCAGAATGCCACTCGCGACTTCCTTCTGAAAAATCTGGGACATGCATCTCCAATTGTGGAAAGTTTTGTGGAAAGAGACTTTGCCTCTCTTCAGGCGACAAGCCAGAGAACAATAGACTGGGTATATTCAGGATACAGACCATCAGAAATGCAGCATGAATTTTACAGAAGGATTTTATCCCAAATTCATGAAAAAAAAATACCGCTCATCATAGTATGGCCTCAAAGTTCCATTCCGATGCAGAACCTGATTCAGAGTGCAAAATTTACTCCTGAATGGAAAAAGACAGTAGACGCAGACTCAGCGAAGTTCGGGTATAAAATCCGGAATATGTCCGACACGGACAGGTATTACTGCAATGCATTTGTAGACGGAGGGCATATTGCAAAGGACTGCTACTACAGTTTCATCAGATATGTGTTTCAAGAGTACTATATGGAATATAGATTGTAAAGGAATTTATAGAGAAAGCTCGAAAAGCGGGGTCTTAGCAGCCTCACAGCTTGCGGGGGTTGCAAACCCCTCGCCGAATTTAGGAAGCTGGCTGCAAACTTGGATGCGGCTAATCAACCCGATAGGGATACACTTTTTCTTGCTTTTTTAAAGCAAGGCAATATATGGAATATAAACTATGAAAGTCTACGAATATAAAAACTGTGGTACCTGCAGAAAGGCTCTCAAATTTCTCGACAGCAATAAGATTGCTTATGAAAAAATTGCAATTCGGGAAACCCCGCCTTCCGTATCTGAACTGAAGAAGATGCTGAAATTTCTGGACGGAGACAGCAGGAAACTTTTCAATACTTCAGGCGGAGACTATAAGCAGATGAACCTGAAGGACAGGCTGAAAGAAATGAAAATCGAAGATCAGCTGAGTCTTCTCGCTTCCAACGGCAATCTGGTCAAACGTCCCTTTATGCTTGCGA
>JBPOJG010000105.1:0-18702 GCA_052033835.1 Spirochaetota bacterium | reverse complement strand
AAAAACATATTTTACTCAATTTCCGGTCTTTGGAACAATGGAAAATAGGAGCTATCATGATTCAAAAAGCACTGCAGCTGATTTTCGGAAGTAAATATGAAAGAGACCAAAAGAGACTCCTTCCGATCGTAGCGAAGATAAACGCCCTAGAAGACAACATTTCCTCAATGAGTGACAGCGAACTTCGGGCACAGACAGCAAAATTTAAAGAACAATTGGAAAAAAAACTGACTCTGGATGATGTTCTGCCGGAAGCATTTGCGACTGTAAGAGAAGCCTCTAAGAGGACTCTCGGACTCAGACATTATGATGTGCAGCTGATGGGCGGGATTGCACTTCACTGGGGCAATATTGCAGAAATGAAAACCGGGGAAGGAAAAACTCTGACTTCCACACTTGCAATATATCTGAATTCATTATCCGGTCTCGGCGTTCATGTTGTCACTGTCAACGATTATCTTGCCAGAAGAGATGCAAACTGGATGCGTCCAATTTATGAATTCCTCGGTGTCACTGTCGGGATCATTCAGCATGATATGGACTACGAAGAAAGAAAAGCCGCATACGGAAGCGATATAACGTATGGAACAAATAATGAATACGGCTTCGATTATCTCCGCGACAATATGGTGGAAAGAAAAGAGCACAAAGTTCAGAAACATCATAACTTTGCAATTGTGGATGAGGTGGATTCGATTCTGATCGATGAAGCAAGGACTCCTCTCATCATCTCCGGTCCTGCAGAAGAAAGTACCGATAAGTATATGAGAGTCAATGCAATCATCCCCAAACTCGTAGAAAAAGAAGACTATGAAGTGGACGAAAAAGCTAAAAATGTTCTGCTTACAGAAAACGGAGTTCTCCATTCTGAAAGACTTCTCGGTGTAGACAATCTTTATGCACCCGACAACGTAGAACTGGTTCACCATGTTCATCAGGCACTGAAAGCTCACAAGATATTCCAGAAGGATGTTGATTATGTAGTGCAGAATAATGAAGTCATCATTGTAGATGAATTCACTGGACGTCTGATGGCAGGAAGAAGATATTCAGACGGTCTTCATCAGGCTCTCGAAGCAAAAGAAAGAGTGACGATTGCAAGAGAATCTCAGACCCTTGCCTCCATTACATTTCAGAATTTCTTCCGTATTTATACCAAACTTTCCGGTATGACCGGAACTGCGGATACAGAAGCAGAAGAGTTTGCAAAGATTTACAAACTCGATGTAATCGTCATTCCTCCAAACCTCAAAATGAAGAGAATCGACAATCCTGACAGAGTTTACAGAACCGGTAAGGAAAAGTTTGATGCGATTGTTAATGAAATCAAAGACTGTTATACCAGAAAGCAGCCGGTTCTAGTCGGAACAATCTCGATCGAAAAATCGGAAGTTCTTTCGAATATGCTGAAAAGTATGGGGATACCGCATAATGTATTAAATGCGAAACAGCATGAAAGAGAAGCAGAAATTATTGCAAATGCGGGAAAACCCGGTGCAATTACAATTGCAACGAATATGGCTGGGCGAGGAACTGACATTGTTCTCGGAGGGGCACAGAAATACAAGGATTCCATCGAAAAATGGAATGAAGCTGATCCGTTAATCGAGGAATTCAAACTCGCTGTCAAATCAGGCAAATTCGAAAACGCCGCTGGTCTCGCTGACCGTTTTGAAGTTCCCAGCAGAAAGAAAAGAGCCAAGGACATTGTAGAAGAAGCATTTGCCTGGAACAGAAATCATGAAGATGTAATTTCTAAGGGCGGTCTTCATATTCTCGGAACAGAAAGACATGAATCGAGACGTATTGACAATCAGCTCCGAGGACGTTCCGGACGTCAGGGCGATCCCGGATCAAGCCGTTTCTATCTGTCACTCGACGATGATCTGATGAGAATTTTCGGGGGAGATAATATATCCAAAATTATGCTCCGTCTCGGAATGGAAGAAGGTCAGGAAATCGAGCATAAACTTGTCACAAGCTCAATTGCAAGATCTCAGAAAAGAGTGGAGTCTCACAACTTCGATATCAGAAAACATCTTCTGGAATATGATGATGTAATGAATAAACAGAGGATGTTCATCTATTCTTTGAGAGACGAAATTCTGGATGAAAATCATGATATGGGTGCTACAATCCGCAAATGGATTGAAGAACTCATAGAATCTCAGATTCTGATTCACTGCGATTCCAATAATCCAAAAACTTGGAATCATGAGATGATGAATGAGTGGCTCGGAAATCTGAGTCCAGACCTGAGATTCGATCCTGCAAAATATGCCAAGTCTGCAAAGGTTCATCTTCAGCTCCTGGAAGAACTGAGCGAAAAAGCTGTCGAAATCTATGACAGAAAAGCAAAGTCAGTAGGTGAAATCTGGATTCAGATAGAAAGAGATCTTTTCCTGCAGATTCTGGATCATAGATGGAAAGAACATCTTTATGTAATGGATCATCTGAGAGACGGGATCTGGACTGAAAGTTACGGAGACAAAAATCCGCTGACTGAATACAAGATTCAAGGTTTCAAGATTTTTGATCAGATGGTGGACAATCTTAAGTTTGAAGTCCTTAACTTCCTCTTGAAAGTAGAAGTGACTGAAGCGTCAGCACAGCAGGCAGAAGAACATGAATATCAGAAAGTAGGAACTGAATCTACCAATGTGGATCTTTTCTTTTCAGGCAACTCTGAGGACTCAAAAAGAAAAGTCTCTGCGGAAATTGCGTCCAGCGCAGGCGGAACTTCCGGAAGAAAATCCAGCAGAAGAAGAAAACGCTAAACATTGAAACTGAAAAATGTTCTGCCTCATATCCATGCAGGAAACACTTCCTGCCGGATCTGTGACGGTGTGGGGATTGTGCTGACAGAAAATGCAGCCAATTCCCCGTATCCGGTTCTTTCTCTCTGCCATTGTGCAAAGGAAAACTGTTTTACATGTCCTTCCAAGGGAAGAGCTCCATATATGTTCTATTCCGAAGAAAGCAATAAAATGCTCCCCTGCCTCTGCCATGAGGCAAGAATCAAAATGGGTTATCTGGAAAAGAAAGTGGCTTTGTCTGAAATTCCGGAAAGATATAAATTTAAATTTCTGGAAAATGTAGATTTCAGGGAATCGGAAAAAGGCACGATGAGTGTCTATGCTGCACATGACTGGGCTGCTGATATGGTGGAAAACTACAAAACAAACCACAATCTTCAGGGAATGTATCTTTATGGAAATGCGGGCAGCGGAAAAACTCTTTTTGCATGCACGATTCTTAATGAACTTATATTCCGTTATAATGCAGACTGCAGATATGTAAAAATCAACAGCTTCTTCAGTGATCTTCGGGAAACATATCAGAGAGACAGCAATACTTACGGACAGGAAACAGACGTAATTAAGGAATATTCTGAAGTAGACGTATTGGTGATTGATGATTTTGGAGTTCAGAAAGATTCAGACTGGGTACAGTCAAAACTTTATGATCTGATAGACAAACGGTATGAAAAAAAGAATCTGACTCTTCTCACTTCCAACCACAATCTGAAAGACTGGGAAAGCAAATGGGAAGGACGAATCTATTCCAGACTCTGTGAAATGACCAAAGAGATTCATCTGGACTGTCCGGACTACAGGCAGAAATTCAGACGCTGATGCGCACAGCCTTTCTTGCACTGGGCTCAAATCTGGGAGACCGGGAAAACTATCTGAAAAAAGCGGTCAGAGTCATTCAAAATCATCACTATATTATCATTATAAAAAAATCCACAATCCTGGAAACAAAAGCACTTGAATTTCAGGATCAGCCCAATTTTCTGAATCAGATATTAAAAATTCAGACTGGGCTTTCCCCTGAAGAACTTCTGGACTTCTGTAAACAGTCTGAAACAGAAATAGGAAGAACCCCCTCTCAAATATCAAAAGGTCCAAGAGAAATCGACATTGATATATTAGATTTTTCGAATATTCTAGTGAACACAGAGACTCTTACACTGCCCCACCCGGCACTTCATACAAGACCTTTTATCAGAACAATCCTGGAAGGCATGGAGGAATTGGAAAGTTTCATTAAGTCAGAATAAAGGATTTTCCTTGACATCAATCTGCTTTTTCAGAAAATATATCAAAACATTTGAAAAGGCGATATATGAAAATTCTCTGTTTCCTGATTTCCATTTCCTTAGTATTTCAATGTGCACCCAAAAAAAACAACTCAAAACAGCTGCTTTTCCTATTGGCGGCATCCGCAATCATTCAGGCTCAAAATGCAGTATCGGTTTCCTATGGGTGCAGCGGAACAACAGTAAGAACAGTCCCGTCAGAAAAAGTATCAGAAGATGAAGTCATCGCAGCAAAATCGGAAGATGCAGATTCAGCAGATAATAAAAGTCACGGAAGAGTAGAAAAAACGGGACTGAAATGGCCGAACAGAATTATATATTATACGATTGATCCCGCACTCCCGAATCAGGAAAGAATTTACAGTGCAATAACTCACTGGCAGGAAAATACAAAAATCATATTTACACCTAGAATATCTGAATCAAATTACGTTACTTTCCGCAAAGGTACCTCCTGTTCTTCATCTGTAGGAATGATAGGCGGAGAACAGTTCGTCAATCTGAGTGATGACTGTTATGCCGGCATCGTAGTGCATGAAATCGGTCACGCTGTCGGCTTGGCACATGAACAGAACCGGCTGGACAGAGGTTATTTTATCAATATTCTTACAGAAAATATCCTCACAGGAAAAGAGCATAACTTCACTCAGTCATCCGGACAATATTATTCCAATTACGGACTTTACGATTTTGGATCAGTGATGCATTATAATTCCTGGGCCTTCAGTAAAAATGGAAAACCGACCATAACCAAAAAGAACGGGGAATCTTTCAACGCGCAGAGAAAATGTCTCTCTTCAGGCGACACAGCAGGCGTTGCCAATATTTATGGATATTGAATTTGATCAGCCTTCCGGAAATTTAATCCCGATAAAAGTAATATCATCCTGAGGATGAGTGTTTTCCAGAAAGTCACGCAGCCTGTAAAGTGCTGCATCCAGTGCTGTATCCATATCGAGAGACTCGTCTTCCGTCAAAAGCTTATGAAGCCGATCCTCGCCGAATTCCTCTTCGGCCATAAACTCTTCAAACATCCCGTCAGTAAATATAAATATTTTTTCATTTTTCTGAAATACAAATTCATCGAGTGAATAGACTGAATTGTTTCTCACTCCGATCAGTGACCCGGTTCTTTCCAGAAGCTGAACCTGCCTGTCTGATCGAACAAGAAGCCCTGGCGGATGTCCTGCCGATGCAAACATCAGTTTCTCATTTTCAGTATCAATGTCCATCAGAATGCATGAAAGATAAGAATTTATCGTTCCATATCTTCTGATAAATTCACGGTTAAAGATATCCAGAACCTCATTTACCGGCAATGAAAAATGTTTAATTCCTTCGTATATACCCTGTATTGCCATCACGATCAGAGCCGCCTGCACTCCGTGACCAGTTGCATCTGCCAGAAAAACTCGAACCTTTTTTTCCAGATGACTGATACTGTAAAAATCACCCCCGACCTCCGTCATCGGAATATATCGGACAGCAATCTCAAGATTTTTAAATGCAGAAAGATCCGAATGCAGAGCGGTAGACTGAATTTTTTCTGCAAGGGCCAAATCTCTCTGAATCAGTTTTAATGTCGCATTCAGCTCGGCTGTCCTTTCCTGAACCTTTTCCTCCAAATAAGAATAGGATACTTTCAAATTGGCACTCATAACATTGAATTTTTCAGAAAGAATCCCGACCTCATCATTTGTCTGAACTTCAATCTTATAGTCCAGATTACCGTCAGATACTGTCTGTACAGCCTTGGAAAGAGACAGTATTGGGTTTGTAATGTATCCGGAAAGAAAGTAAGTCAGAGCCAGAATGACAGTCAAAAATGAAATGCCGAAAAATATCACGATACGCTGCATTTTGTAAATGGGTGCATATACTGCATCTCTGTCAAACTCAAAGACCGCGGCTCCGATTTTAAGCGACTGGTTATTGTAATTAATATATATTGGATATGTGATACGTAATATATATTTTCCGCTCTTCTGAGAAATGACTTCCTGAAGATCGATCAATGTAATTTCCTGAAGATACTTAATCTCTTTTTCTGTAGTAAATTCGCCCAGTTTTGCTCCGGAATAATCCACTACGTATTTTCCGTAAACATTCAGTATATAAATTTCAAGAAGACCGTCCACTTTTGTCCTGACAAGATCACCGACTACCGTATTTGCAGCTTCATATGCAGTATCCAAAACCAGATCTTCTCTCGCAATGTTGGAAATATTCACCGCAAAATTCTCGCATACATCAAGAGTTTTATTCTTGAGTATTGTCTTTGAATTGTACATAAAAAGAAGTGACAGAACAGTAATCGTCATAGAAAAGATAAGTCCTATCATAAATATCAGCTTAAATTTTATGCTGATAAATCTGTAATATCGTATATTGCCTATAAAATACTTTACCGATTCGAAATTTGCTGCTGCATAAATGAATACCAGTGCGGTAAAAATAAATATTGAAAGACCGAAAACGACAGCCGAAAAAATGACTCTGAATGCAGCTTTCTCTATTTCCTGAGTCCTGATGTCCGATGCGGCAAAAAAAGGCTTTCTGTTTAATGTTCTTACAGGAGCCACTCCAGTCCTTGACCTTCCCCATTTCTGGCTTGTCCCGTCAAAAAAAAAGGTCGTGTTCTCCAAAGCAGCTTTTATCAGCAGACTGCTTTTATCCACTTCTTCAAGGTATTTTGGAACTGTACTGCGCTCTTTGTCTCTTTCTGTAAAACTGGAGGATGTGTAGTAATAACTTCCATTTTTCTCCATATAAGTATACAGATATTCTATTTGAATTCTTTCAGAGTATTCCTTCAGAATGAGAGCCTGTCTGACAAACTCAGCCGGCATTTCACGATCCTCTGAACCGGCCTTTTCATGATAATCCTCAGGAAGAATATATTTCACTGACAAAGCAGAGGTATGCAGCCTCGAATCGGCAGTTTTATAAATATTCAGTTTTTCTTCCTTGAAAAAAGAATGTCCAAGAATTCCAGAAAGGACAGTGCATAAAATAATTACAGAACTGAGTGCTTTTTTCCTGCAGAGAAAATTTCTTATCTTGTGAAATTTGTCACGGTATACAATATCATAATATATTATCATTAAAACAATAAAAAAACAGAAGCTGTAAAAAATTGAATCATAAAGGGACTCTGTCTTCTTTTCCGAAAATAAGTCTGTTCTTATTTCCGCACCGGTAATATATCTCTTTCCATCCTTTGAAATATGAGGAACAATTGCTGATCTGAAATTTCCCCATTTCCCTGAGAAATCGCCAAACACAGTCTGACCTGACCGAACAGCCTTGGTAAAGGAAGCGGTCTGGTCCAAATCTTTCGTCTCAAGCAGAAGACCTGACTTAAATCTGTCTATCTCATCCTGAAAAAGCACACTGGATGATGTATTGTAAAACTTCCCCTCTTTTTCAATAAAAGAGTACAGATAGTTTACATCCGCTTCATTTGCATACCTGTTCAATTTCTGATTCAGAGCATTGTATTCTTCAGAATTTATATCTCTTTTTTCATGATAATCCTGAGTCAGAATAAAATCTACCGCATTTGCGGCAGCAGTCAGTCTGCTGTCTGCCTCTTTCATAAGGACCGAGGCAGCCCTGTAGAAACTGATCAGTCCGATTGAACAGCTTAATATGAGATTAAAGGAAAAAAATACCCAGAACAAAAGAACTTTCCTGCTTTGAATGAAGTTATGCATAATCAACGGGTCCAGAGCAGATGACATTTCTTGTCAGAGTTTTTCAGACATTCCTCATACTTAAGCATCGCGGTTTTCTTTTCAGCAGACAGTCTGAGATATTCTTTAGCATTTTTATTGTCAGGATCTGTCAGCAGAACGTTCTGAAAAACTTCTTCAGCCTGAGCATATTTTCTCTGCTCATAATATCCTTTCCCAGTTCTTATGTACCCTGGGATATTTTTTAATTCTTTTTCTCTTATTCTTGCCAGAGAATTTCTGGATTTGACATTTGATTCCAGAATACGGATAGAACTCAGATATTTTCTTATTGCCGGAAACACCTGTCTTCCTGCTTCCAGACGTTCGCCCTCCATCCTCTCTGCTTCACTTTCTTCCTGAAGAGATTTCTGGATTCTCTGCTTTGCTTCTGAGTCTCCTGGCTGAAATACCAGTATTTTCGACAGTAAATCTCTCTCGTTTCTGTAATTTTTTTCGTCCCTGTATTTTCGAGCCTTAGTGAACAGTTCCTGAATCTTTTCACCATTGAGTCTGAAATTGATTGCATTTTTATAATAAATTGCTGTAGTATTTACAGGATCAACTTTCAGAATTTTCTCCATGACAAGACTGCTGATTTCCAGATTGCCTTTTTCAAAATGAACAATACCTTCTGAAAGAAGCCGACTGTTTTCGGCTCTTTTCAATATGTTTTCAGGAATGACTGTTCCGGATTCTTCTGCATACTCTCTGTTCAGATTGAAAGAAAACTCTTTCACGGCAGAAGCATAACCGGCAGTACATTCCAGTCTGCCCGCAAAAATATCATTTGCCATTTCGCCGATCATACTCCCGGCTCTGGCATAGTACGGTGTGATACTGAAAGCAGTGCCTACATTTACAATGAAAGGAATCTGAGTCATTAAAATAATCCTGTTCTCTTTTGCAAACTTGGACAGAGTTTCAAAATTTTCCTGCGAATAAACTGAATCAGGCACCATATAAAATGCATCTGTCCTGCCTTTCAGCAGATTCAGTTTTTCAATAAATTCATTTTTTTCAATTTTAATCTTCTGAAACAGAATTCCAAAATGAGAATCTGCATAATCCGCCTCATTGACTGCCATCTCACCCGCATTCCCTGAATAAAAAGCTGCAACCCTTCTGGCATCAGGCCTTATTTCCTTTAATGTGCTGAAGAACTGTTCGACTGGCACATCAATATGAATACCGCAGGTATTCGAACTGGAATTGAATCCAAGAGCTCTGGGAGAATTTACAAGTGAGTACAGCACAGGTGTATTTTTCAAATTCTCTTTCGCCGCAAGTGCAGCCTGACTTCCAAGTGCAATCAGAAGTTTTGCCCCGCTGCTTTCCGTCCTGTAAAAAAAATCCTTCAATTCTGTCTCATTCATACTTTGCATATACTGGAAGTTCAGCTTACCCGAAAAAACAGACTGAATGTTTCGAAGAATACTCAGATAGATGCTGTTGTTTGAGGAAAGGAGAACTTCAACAGGAACAGACTCCTCTGCGGAAAGAACATTGCAGAAAAAAAACAAAATAAGGAAAATGAACTTCATTCAATCATACCGCATCACAAATTGCAGAGGCAATTACAATATACATATTCCGTATTCAAATATATCACTTCAATTCTTTGTCCCGCCGGAGACATAGAAAGTGACATCATTATATGTGGATACAGTCGGAAGCTGATTTCGGTCAATCGTTGCAATACCCCTCCCGGACTGTGCAGATACGATAATGCTGAATGAATTCTTTGCTGTTTCAAAGCCGATCCCAAATGTATAACCCTTGAGAGAAATGTGCTGTTCTCTTTTCTGAGGAAGCGTAATTGCAGTGCTGCTGTCCAGAGGCAGAGTGATTGATGTTGCAGGAGCTCCTCTGTTGCTCGTTGCCTGAATCACGGCTGCTTCCGCAGCAGCATTCAGCCAGTTGATTTTTTCAGAGTTGGCCAGATTGGAAAAATGTCCGAAACGAAGCACAATGCTCTCAGTTGCATAAAACTCTACACCGACAGCATAATTGAGTGTCTGCATCTGCTTAAGACTGTTTGAATACGGATCACCGAAGACAGCCATCTTTCTGCTCGGATCGTACATAAAATTTGACTGAGCGAGTTTATATCCTGATGTATGAATGAGATCTCCTGAAATCATCAGCCTTTTGCTGGCAAAAAAGGATGTTCCAAATCTGGTCTCAGTCACTTCAGGTACCTTGTATGTACTTGGGTTTGTAAGAATAGGATCAGTACCGACAATGATTGCTCCCATCTGACTGCCTGCCTGAGAGGTGATAGAAGAAGGACCGCCCGACCTGCCGGCCACGGTCACATTGCTTCTAGTCGAAATATTTCCTCCGGTCACCATTGTTTTTTTCATTGAGGCACCGAACGAAAGTTTTTCATTCAGCATATACTGGAGTCCTAAAATCGGAATTATACCGCTTGTTCTTCTTCTTTCCTGATCCATAAGTGTAATTACATTTCCGGAAACCTCGCTCATATTGGAACTGGAAACGGTTTTTGCACTGTCATACATATAATAAGTGGTTAGACCAATTCCCAGTTTATCTGTCAGCGCATAGGCAATGCTTGGCCCTGCCTGAAGACGAAAATTTTCCTGAGACACACTCACTGCCATCTGAGTAAGATTCCTTCTGTACAGGGGGAGAACTATTCTGTCTGACTGATCAAAATTTTCATTTACAGGATTTGCAAGAGTGAAACCGAAACTGAGTTTTCCTACATTTCGGACAAAACCGATAAAGTTCGGCATATAGTTTCTGGAAACACGTTTATAGTTCTGACCGGGGCCGAAAAGATTGGAATGTTTTTCACTGATTGTCCTGTAACTGCTTGCGTTTACAGAATAATAAGTGTTCTGTACGAATGCCAGCCCTCCAGGATTGTAAAATGCACCTGCAACATCATCAGATACAGCGGTGTAGGCTCCTCCAAGTCCAGCAGCTCTTTCTCCGAAGAATCCCGGAATATTATGATAGGCATCCGACTGCAGGGATGCAGACAGAAATAAAAAAACTGCCGCTGATAGAATACGAAACATATTTATCTCCTGGTTTATTATTCAGTTACTGATATACAGAAAGTTCGGATTTAGCTCTGTTCAGAAAGTTGGAAAGAGGAAATCTTTCCTGCTGAATTCGGTCATCTTCAATAGACACAATTGTGTTGAGAACCGATTTCTTGAAGAGAATTTTTGCATATACAAGACCTCTGTTCAGCTCAACTTCGATCTTATCCACATTATAGCTGTTAATGAAAAAATCTGTGATTTTATCCGTTGATTTTACAATGTTTACTGCACTCTTTGAAAAATCCTTTCCGATCTGAAATACGCTGAAAAACAGACTTACATTTGAAATCGGATCCTTCAGATTTTCACCGCTGATATTTAAGTCAGCCTTAATTTTTCCATCATCCACTTTGTCTCTTGCTTCTTTTTTGAGAAGCTGCCTCAAATCCACATCTCTTACCTGAAGCACAGCCGCATACTGCATCTTTTCTGAATTCCCGTTTCCTATATTAAACAGAATGTCCTTACCGAAGATCAGTCCATCAAGAGTGAACAGTCTCAGATTGTCTATAGTAAGAACATTTTCCCTGTAATCCACTCTGGCAGAAAACCCGGGATACATTTCAGTCGGCTTGACGAAATCCAGAGTGGAATCCGGAAGAAAGGGATGAGTTCCGGTAACAGTTCCAATGCTCAGATTTGCAGGAAGTGTCTGTCCGTAATTCTGAATAAAATTTTCCTTGTTTCCCTTAATCAGATTCTCTGTAGTCTTATCGGAAATGTCATGAATAAAAGGTATATCCATTTTAATGTTTTTTAATTCGTAAAAATTACATTTCCCATCCGGACAGTTCTGTGAGACAATCTTCATATAGGAATCCTTCGAAAAAAGTTTTCCCTGAACAAAGGGGCCTTTCATAAGAAAGTCCAGATCAATGTCTCCTGCAAACGTGATTCCCTTCAGTACTCTTTCCGGTGACTGAGATTCAAGCGTCAGATGACCTTTCATATCTCCAGTATATTCTCCAAAAGGAGCAGACTTATTGAACGGCTTGTAAAATTTTCCTTTAAAATCTGCCTTCAGCTTTCTGCTGAATCCAGTGAGAAGAAATTTGTCAATAGCGACTGTTTTGGCAGCATCATTCAGAAGATTCAGTATAAGATCAATCTTCAGATCCCTCAGTTCAATTGCAGGAAAACTTCCTCCCAGATCCAAAGCGATCCTTTTCTGACCGGCATTGCTCAGGAAATCCAGATTTCCGTTCAGCGTCAGCACATCTCCAAGTCCCGATCTTACACTTGAAAGAGTTCCTCTGAGAGGCAGAGGCACAGACGGGATCAGCTTGGTCATATTGAAACTCGAATCCAGTCTTTTGACCTGAAGCAGAAGTCCGCTTCTCATATCCAAATTAATAAGTGAACTTATTTTAATTGCCTGATCACCGTTCTCATTTTTCAGAATGATGTCTGCAGGATGAATCTGAAGATCCTCAAACTTGAATCCGTTCCCAAAATCCAGAGTTGTCTTAAGAGATGCATAAACGAAATTCTTTCCTGAAATGGATTTCCCCATTTTATAACGGACACTGTCTGCATTTGCTTTCAGATTGATGTCTACGAGAGAAAGAGAATTTCCCGAGGCGACCGCATCGGCACGCACAATTCCGGAAATGTCGGGAGAAAACTGTGCGAGGTTGACGTTGTCCACGTTGAGAGTCAGATCAACTTTGGATTTAGGAATGATGATACCTTTCAGTTTTGCAGAAATTCCGTTGTACACAAGCTCTACAGTCTTAAGTTCCGCCTTTTCCAAAACAGGAATCAGATCTTTTTCTGTCGACTTTGCCTTGTCTGAAAGATTGAGAACAGTTTCAGCATCCAGTTTCAAAGTGGGTATGGAATGAGAAGCACCGCCGGTATTGATCAGCAGATTTGTGCCGCGAATGTCCGCCTTGGCAAGCATTGTATCAATATCACCCTTGGCAGAAATTCCCTCTATATTCAGCTGACCGGAGACACCAAGCCCCCTGACTCCCGGAAGCGAAGAAAGCAGTTTTCCGAGGGGATCCAGAACGATTTTCGATTTTGCAGCCTTCATATCAATATAAGGTTTTTCTTTAGTAAGTCCGCTTACAGATCCCCGCATATCCAGCCATTTTGAACCGGCAAAGACAATACTTAAATCCTTCAGCTCCAAAGAGTCCTTTTCAGGAATAATTCCCAGCTCATAGAGTATTCGGAAACTGATGTTCTGGGGCTTCTGTTTTTTTACAGTCAGCACTGCATTTTCCGTTCCCAGATTCAGTGAAGAAAACAGTTCTTTGGGACTTTTTGTAGAATCATTCTTCACTGTGAGAGAAGACTTGAGCGATGCCTGCAATACATTATCATTATCTTCTGCGGCAATTTTCAGATCAGAGGAAGGATTCAGATGAATCTCCAGAACTTTCAGTATGGAAAATATACGGATGGAAAGAGGGATTTTCCGAAATCTTTCCGTATCCAGAAGAAGCTGAAAAGAAAGAGGACTCACAGCAGCAGAAAAATAAGACTTCCCTTTTTCCTTTGCCACATTCAGTGAAAGATCACGGATGAAAATATTCGCAAATGCGCTCACCGGCACGAACAGATTGATTTCATCTCCGAGAGGTTCCGAAGGAGCCGGAGGCGGTGTTTCTTTTCCAGGCGGAAAAAGAGTCTGTATATTCCATTTTCCTTTTTTTTCACGAAGAAATATTTCAGGACTGACAAGAGAGATTTCGGAAAGCTTGAGTCTTCCTAAAAGAAGCCAGGGAAGATTGTAAGCGGCTGCAATTCTTTTGGCTTTTACAACAGGTTCTTTTCCAAAATCATCACCTGAAGATATGACAACATCTTCTGCAATGATCCCGAAGAAAAGAGAAAAACGTTTTACGTTTATTTGAATTGTTCCGGTGGATGCGGAGGAGAATATTTTTTTAAAAATATAATCTCCTGTAAAAACATTAAAAATTGATTTATAGATTAAAAAGACAGCCAGCCAGAACCAGAACTTTTTCTTCCGAATGAGTGTACCAAACCAGGCTTTCAGTTTAAGCATCAGACAGAATCTGCCTCTATCTTCTCGTCTTTTTCCGAATCATTCAGAACTGGACTTTCCATTTCTTCGAGAATTTCATTGATCATTTGAAAATATGGATTTACCCTGCTTTCAATGCCCAGTCCGAATTTCTGAGTATACGTTTTTCTGAGACTTTCATTTTCCTTATTGTCAAGAGAGAAACTCCCGGCACTCAGTGCTGTCCAGACAGCCTTGCCGTCCCTGCAGTCAGTGAGAGATGAATTCAACTTTATTTTAAGAGTGTTTCCTTTTTCTTCCTGCAGTGAATTGATCAAAAAGACACCTTCAATCTTAGGATTGTCCTTAGTGCACATACCCTTGAATTTATCAGGAGATCGAAATACAATAAAATCCTTTTTTGCAGAAATCTGATCCTTTGAAATTTCCGCGAGAAACAGCTGTTCCATTTTAGTCAGCTTTGATTCGGCAGGCACGGCAACGGCAATTCTTTTCATTCCGGAAAGTCTGCCTTTCAGATCATTATCCCGTTTCACCTCTTTCACGGTAGAGCAGTAAACGGCGAAAAAAATTAAGATTAAAACAGAGTATTTCATACTCACTTATTTGAGCAGGGAGCTGAGTGCTGTCAACTGTTTTCATCAGTTTTGCAGAACTAAAAGAAGGGCTGAATTAAAAAACTTGCCCAAAATCAAATCAGTCAGAAGAGTCGATATTATGAACGAGAATGCGGATGATTCAGAACTGAAAGCTCCCAGAAAAAATCTGTTTTCTGCAAAGAAGATAAAGTATGCTCTGGGAGACAGACCGAAAGTGGACTGCATTCTCTGCGGAGTCAAAGAAAAAAATCCTATCGTTGACAACCTGGTCATAGCAGAAACAGAATTCAGCATTGTTTCAGTCAATCTCTATCCATACAATCCGGGACATCTGATTATTTTTCCCAAAAGACATGTTCTGAATCTGATCGAATTTTCAGATGAAGAGGCACTTGACATTCACCGTCTTACAGTGAAGGCTGTTCGAATTTTTTCGGAAAAGTGGAGAGTTCAGGGATTCAATATTGGTTACAATATGGGAAAAAACAGCGGGGGTTCGATCCCGCATCTTCATGAGCATATTGTTCCTCGGTTCCCAAATGAATCCGGATTTCTGGATGTACTTGCCGAAACCAGAGTGGTCATATACGATCCCTTCGATATGAAAAAAGAAATTCAGAAAATGTGGAATGAATTTGATGCACAGAAATCAACTGAAGTCTGATCTGAACAGACTTTCCCGAAAAAGAAGTGTATGCTGCTGAACTTTAAGAAAATGCTGCTCTCCTTGCTGTATTACGGTACAGAGGAATTTTCAGATCCTCACGAGATTCGAAAAACCGCGATTTCAAACATACTTGCCATTGCAGGACTGACAGATATGTCCCTTGTCGCATGTGCAAATATATTTTTTCATAATTACAAGATAATTCCTGTAATGGTATTCATTTATTCAACGATCTGTCTCTACTTTCTGATAGTCCGTTCCCAAAAAATGTATGTGGCGCGTTTTTTTCTGATGATGACTGCAGTAGTCATTATCGGATCTTTTGAAATTATGACCAGGGGCAGACAGGGGTTCGGTCTTCATATGTTCCCAATTCTCGCCGGAATACTTCTGATTATGGATCTGAAACGGGTCAAGGAAATCATTTTTCTTGTATCCCTTGCTGCAGCTCTGGCAGTCGGAAGCAGAATGGAGTTTCTGATCAGACTGACTCCGGACATCACATTTTCCGAAGAACTGGACAGAATCATCTATATCATAGGTCTGCTGAGTTCACTCTCCATCACAGCGGCCTCTCTGATCCTGCTTATGTATGAAACCGGAATTACAGACGAAAGATACAGAACAGTCATCGAGAAAATTCAGGAAAAGAATGAATTTATAAATATAGTCACAGCATCCCTTCCAGTATTTATTTATGTTTATGATATAATGGAAAAAAATGCAGTTTACTCCAACAAAAGCCTGAGTCGGTATCTGGGATACGAAGCGGAAGAATTTACATTCGAAGAGTTTATGTTCAAAATTCATCCTGATGACATTCAGAATGTACAGACTTTTTTTGAAGGAATATTCACTTCAGGGAATGCAGACTACGAAATAGAATACAGACTGTTTGGAGCAGTTAATGACTATGTCTGGTTCTCTGCGTCATACAGATCATTTCAATCTGGCGAAAAGGGCAAGACAGAAAAAATCCTTGTACTGCTTCAGGATATCTCAGAAAGGAAAGCGGCAGAAAGCAGAATTACAGATGCAAGACTGCGTGCAGAAAAGGCAATGAAGGCAAAGTCTGAATTTCTTTCCATCATAAGTCATGAAATCAGGACACCTTTAAATTCAGTCATCGGTTTCTCAACCCTGCTTCTGCAGAACTCACCTAGAGAAGATCAGCAGAGACAGATGGAAATACTGAAATTTTCTGCTGAGAATCTGCGCAGCCTTGTAAATGAGATCCTGGATTTCAGCAAGATGGATGCCGGCAAAATGGAACTGGAACAGATTCCATTCAGTCCGTTTGAGATTATGGAAAAAATCACAGAATCCTTTCGGCTCGCAGCAGAATCCAAAGGAAACAGAATCAGTCTGCTTACCGATGCCAGCTCAGATGAATTTGTGCTTGGAGATCCGTTAAGACTCAGACAGATTCTTGCAAATCTAGTTTCGAATGCTGTCAAATTTACAAACGGAGGGAGCATCCAGATAAGTCTGAAAAGGGTATCAGAAACAGAAAAAAAATGTGAGTACTTCTTTTCGGTAGAAGATACGGGTATCGGCATTCCTCCTGAAAAAATTCCGATCCTCTTCGACAAGTTTACTCAGGTAAATGTATCCACAACTAGAGAATACGGCGGAACAGGTCTGGGACTGGCTATATGCAAAAAGATAGCGGAACTGATGAACACAAATGTGTCGGTGGAATCCGAACCGGGAAAAGGTTCCAAGTTCTTTTTTGCGGCAGAATTCCCGAAAGCAGAGAATATTCCGGAAATGATTGAAGCCATTCAGCCTACCTGCGAACTGAAAGGAATAAGAGCTCTTGTCGTGGACGACAACGAAATCAATACTGTAGTCGCTGAAAGTTTCCTGGAAAAATGGGGATGCAGAGTAGACATAGCAGACAGCGGCGAAAAGGCTCTCCAGCTTCTCTCAAAAGCAGATTATAATGTAATTTTAATGGACATTCAGATGCCGGAAATGGACGGATGGCAGACATCGGAAGCAATTCGACGAATGGAGAATTCCAAAAAATCCAGTGTCCCGATTATTGCACTGACTGCAGGTTCCCATACTGAGTTCGAAAAAGAAAAAAGCAGAATGAACGGATTTGTCAGAAAACCTTTCACTCCCGAAGAACTCTTGAATGCCCTCAAATCTGTTCTGTAATTGTCTGATTTCCGATCAGGCTTGCGCCTGATCGGAAATCAGGGGAAAATGTTTTTAATACTTGGCTTTTTCTGCTGTCCTGAAATGATTAAACTCACTTTAGATAAATATTCTTGAATTCCCGTAACTACTCAGCCTTACGGCAGCGAGCTTCAGTCCTTGGCGTCGTAGTTACTATTTGCTTTTAAAAAGCAAGAAAAGTTGGTTCCTATCGGAAGGATTAGCCGCTTCCAAAACCGGCGAGGGGTTTGCAACCCCTAAGACCCCGCTTTTTAGAGGCTTTTTCTTTAATATCTTTTTTCGCTGAGTAGTTACGAATTCTTTAGAATAAGAAAGGCATACATTGACAGAGAAAATCATTACCAAATCCAGATTCCTGCAAGGACTGCGATGCAGAAATCTTCTGTGGAATATATTCAGGGATCCTCAAGTAATAGAAGAAGATCCTCATGCTAAAATGAAACTCAATCCTCAGTACAGACATCTGATTCATCTGTTCAGATCTGCTTTTCCAAATGGAACTGAAATTAAGGAAGGACTGAGTTATGAAGAAGGCAGAACAGTCACCCAAGAACATCTTAAAACAAAGAGTGTTCTGTTCAATGCCGTTTTTCTTGAAGATGACTGTTTCAGCAGAATTGATGTATTGGAAAAATCAGGGGATGTATGGAATATCTATGAAGTGAGATCTACAGTCAGAAACAGAACTGACAGTTATATAGATACTGCATTTCAGAAAAAAACTGTCGAAGCTTCGGGAATAAAAATAGGCAGCTGCTTTATCGTTCTGATCAATCCGGGATATACTCTCGGTGAAAATTTTGAAATTGAAAATTTCTTTAAAATAAGAAATGTTACTGTTGAGACTGATAAAGCAGTTCCACATATGGAATCCCTGCTGAAGAAAGTAAAGAATACTGTTTCCCTTTCCGAATTTCCGGAACGGAATGAGGAATCCTGCAGATCGCCAAAAGACTGCAGATCAAAGGAAAAATGCTGGAAAGGAGTTGAACTTGGAGATATTTTCAGTCTGAGAGAGGGAAGAGAGATATCGATTCAGCTTTTTAAGAGCGGAATCAAATATATGAAGGATATTCCTCCTGAAACTGATCTGAACACTGCTCAGAAAATCCAAATCGCATCCTCTCTGGAAAACAGACCTTTTATCAATAAAGAAAAAATAAGAGATTTTATAAATAAAGTGAATTATCCTGTCAGCTTTCTCGATTTTGAGACAGTAAACCCTTCCCTTCCCATTTTTCGAAGCACAGCTCCCTATCAGCATGTACCTTTTCTTTTTTCTCTGCATATCCTGGATGAAAACAAAAACATCATTCATAAGACTTGGATCAGCAG
>JBPOJG010000465.1:0-10191 GCA_052033835.1 Spirochaetota bacterium | reverse complement strand
GATTCTTGAAAACAGGTTTGACGCTGCTCAGAAACTCCTCGATGCAGTGTCGGGAGCAGAGACAGGCAGTGCCAGTCTTGAACTTTACCAGACAGAAATCTGGATAGGGAGAGCGAACAGTCTTTATAAGTCCGGAAAGAAAAAATCTGCTTTTGAATATTATGAACTTGCATACCAGAAGTGGCCCAATCATCCCACTGTGTATCAGAGATACAATGAACTGAAAGGAAGGAGTCTTTCGGATCTGTCTCTTTCGGAGAGAAGAAATGTGTCCTCTGTGAATCTTTCCCCGCCGGAGTTTAAGGAGAAGTCTGATGGAAGGAAGGAGTCCGGGGTTTGGAGTTCCGGGTCTGGAGAAAACTTTCTTTTCAGTCCATCTGTCCTATTTTCCGTTCTGATTTTAATGATGTTTTCACTGCTTGTGACGAATCTTGCTCTGATTACTGTGCTTGTGAGAAAGAGGAACAGCGAAGCGGGGAATAGTAAGGATGTTTTTTAATGAAAAATAATCGGAATTCTATAAAAGAAGCGAATAGCAAATGGCGGACAGGGAACAGAAGAACAGACAGGATTCGTCAAGGAAAGACGTATCTGACTTTGAGAAATGTTATCAGGGTAAAGCTTGTCATGGTTAGCCTGTCGAACCATGCGCCTCGCAATAGCATCCTTCGACCGTCAGCTTGGAAGACGCCGCAAACTTGGAAGCCGCTGCTCAGGATGACAGCACTGTTGGATTATCTGTATTTTCGATTCACAGCTATTCGCTGTCCGCTGCTTGCTTTTTCTTGCAGTTCTCTGAACCCCAAGCCCCGAACTCCAAGCTCCTTCTTCAATGACTCCCAATCCCTGATCCCTTCTGTAATAAGGCAGGGGAAAAAATGATTTCATTCATCGGCGAACGGAGAAAAAGAATTAAAAGACCTCCCGGCATTCTTTTTGCGGGAATCATGTGCTTCCTTTATCCTGTCATAAACATCTGGAGTCTCTGCAGCTTCTATCATATCCCGATCAGGGACTTCACCCAGGTTTTCAGGTTCATCAACGGACTTCAGACAGTCCTTGTCTTTGCGCCGGTACTGCCTGGGATCGGACTTCTTTCAGTGAAGAAATGGGGCTGGTACAGTTTTCTTGCATACTGCTTCTCTCTTCTTCTGTTCAATATATATGCCTTATATAAATTTCATGCATCGAGAAATGTTTATTCCATTCTTGAAACTGCCGCAGTGATTGCAGTGTCAGTCTATTTTCTCAGAAGAGACATATCCGCTCCTTACATGAAACTGTATCCCAGGGGATTCCGGGGAGAAAAGAGAATTCCGGTGGAAGCAGAAGTCGAGATACAGGGCGGCAGTGAAAAATGGATCAGGAAGACCAGGGATTTTTCCGTATCCGGCTTTTATACGGACTGGAATGATTTTCCTCTTCATCTGAATTCAGAGGTTCTTGCAAGGTTCAGGCTGGGAAATGAATCTTTTGAACTGAATGCAGGGGTTGTGCGGACAGATGAAAACGGTGCAGGATTTGCGTTCCGTGACATTGACAGTGAAACAGAAAGCAGACTGGAAAGGAGTATAGGATGAGGAGAGAAAAAAAGTGGGATTTTTAAGGGCGAAGCCCTTAAAACCGCCGGTAGGCTCCCCTATATAACGCCCCACCTGCGTAAGGTGAGTAATAAATCTGAGGAGATAATCATGAAAAAAACATTATTTTACATAACAGTTCTTGCAGGCTTTCTTTCAGCCGGATGCGGCGGGACAGTCAATCAGTCGGATGTGCAGGCCCGGGCGGACAGATGCAGCAAGATACTGAAGGATGCAGGTTCCTATTCCAGTTTTGCCGCAAGATATTCAGGAAACTGCTATACATGCACTCCGTATCCTGATATGACCCCGTTCATCATAGCTTATACGGCCTGCAAAAAAAGCCTGAATGAGATGAAAAACGGCAAGACAGAGATTCCTCTCTGAAAGAACAAATGGAGATATAATATAATGAAAAAATCAATCAGAAAAGCGTTTTCCATACTGGCAGTTCTTGCAGTCTCCGTTCTTTCACTGAATTTCGGTGTCGGTGTGCTTGACGGCGGACTTCCGCAGCCGCTTCCGAAAGTTTCGGCAGATGCATCAGGCAATGCAGTATTTTCTTTTCCGATTGAAGTTTTTCCCGGTACAAAGGGAGTCGATCCGGAGCTAGGCGTATCATACAGTTCTGCAGCAGGAGACGGGGATTTCGGTGCCGGATGGAATCTGTCCGGAATCGGGAGGATTACAAGATCGCCTGTCGGGATGAAATACACTGCAGATGATGCTTTCATCAGTTCTGTCTCCGGGAAACTCGTCAGAACCGGAACAAGTCCGAACGGCTTTTATTACAGAAATGATCCGGATGCTCATTTCCTTTATGAGTACAATGTAAATAAGAATTTATGGTCTGCGAAGGACAGCGCAGGGAATAATTATCTGTTCAATGAAGTGTCTTATTTCGGAAGCAGTGTGAAGTCCTGGTTTCTGACGGAATTTCGGGACAGTTCCGGGAATTTCTGGAAGGTGTCCTATTCCGACAGAAGCAGACTTGATGAAGACGATGTCAGGATCAGTTCAATTGTCTATGCAGACAGAACTGTCACTTTCACTTATGCAGATTCCTCAGTATACTCCACTCTTTTCACATACGGAAATGCAGAAAGAGACAGATCGCTGATTTCTTCAATAAAAGTACAGGCAGGCAGCAGATACCGTGAATATACGTTCACTTATGAAACAGGGGAATTCGGGAAGGAGAGACTGCGAAAGATCGGAAGGAAGGAAAACACAGGGAACGGGGATGCCGTTTTTCGCGATCTGGAATTGACTTACAATGCAGATAGAACTCTTGATCTGGAACAGCAGAGGGACTACCGCATAAACAATACCTATGCCTTTTCACAGATTCCGTTTCAGGACAAGACTCAGTGTGTCAGCGGAGAACTGGCCTGTAAGCAGGCAGGAGTCACCTGTGCTCCCGGAGCAGGGTATCCTGCGTGCGCTTCAGCAAAGGCTCAGAACGCAGCAAAGTGCACAACTTACAAGCAGAGATGGCAGGCCATCTGCTGGTTCGGTCTTCCTTCACCTAACCATACTCTGCAGTCCGGCGATATAGAGGGAGACGGAAAACCGGAACTTCTTCGAATAGTCGGAGGCGAGAAGCAGAACAATCTGACAATTGTCGCTCTGAAGAATCTGGACGGCACAATGAAAGAGGAGACAGTATCTCCGCAGTTTGGAGGTCTTGCCTACAGGGGATTCAACACGATGAGTTTTGCTGATGCGGACGGGGACGGGAGAGTGGATTTTGCCTATTCGAATTCCGATTCTCTGCAGATCATGTACGGGAACGGAACCGGCTTCAGTGCTCCTGTAACTGCTTCCGTTTCAGGAGGTCAATCAGTAAAAGTCCCGCTTCCTACGCCTCTTTACTTTACCGATGTTCCGGATACCGGATGGAAGGGAGGCTTTGTCGACATCAACGGCGACGGAAAGGCTGACTATGTGAGAGTCATAGATGCGGATAAAATAGGGATATTTCTTTCAAAAGGAAGAACCTTTGATCCGGAAATCATTGCAGACATCAAGGGTGTGTTCATCCAGGAAGGTCAGATTCAGCAGCCTCCTATGTTTCTGGATATGGACGGCGACGGAAAGCCGGAGATGGTATATCTGACTGAGAGTTTTTTTACGGTGAAGAAATTCAATGCAAATTACAATGGAATCGTAAACGGGGCAGCCCTTGCCTACGGTGCCGTTCCTGATTTCGGAGATCCCCGGAACAGGTTCATCAGCGATCTGAACGGAGACGGGAAGCCGGACATCATTGCTGTAAGGGATACGACATACGATGTATTTTATTTTACCGGTTATGATTTTGTAAAGAAGGTATATAATAAGCCTGCCTCAGTAAAAAGAAGCGTTGACGATCCTTTCAGTGCAGGGTATGTGAACCTGTCGAAAAGTTTTGCAGACGTGAACGGTGACGGTCATCCGGATCTGATTAATTTTGACGGGACTGAAATTCAGGTCTTTCTTTACAGCAGGGTCAGTATGGGGTTTGAGGATAATCCTGTCTTGAGGAAGTCTGCATCGTCATTTCTTTATGCAATGGATGTGAACAGGGACGGACGGGCCGACCTGATTTCACTGAAGGCGGACAAGGACAGTCTTCTTCAAAACACTCCTATTTACGGAACTGCAGTCAGTTTCAAGGCAAAAAGAATGGAGATGAAGAGTGAAAGACTTTCAAGAGAAGCTGCAAATGCATCCAGTCTTGTCGCTGCAGGAGGATACCTGAGTCTTCTCACGATGAACCCTGTCTTCATAGCCGCCGCTGCCATAAATTCATATATTGCGACTCAGAAGGCAATCCGGGCAATGGACAGGGCAGACCTCTTCAGTTTTCTGAAATTCATACTGGATTCACTGATTGTTCCTGAAGCAAGCACTCTTTCTGTTACAAGTTTTACTCCTCAGAAAAAAGGAAATCTGCTTATCGGTACTAGCGACGGATACAGAAAATCGGAAACGGTTGAATACGGCGAGACAAAGGATATGCCGGGAACATATCTTGCCGGGTCCGGAAACGGTCAGATACTTCCGAATCCGTCCAACAGCACTCTTACTGTAAAAATCATTACAAATTACGGAGACGGGTCTTCTGACTATGATGCATTTGAATACCAGGATGCAAGGATACTGACCGGGCTTCCTGATGACAGAGCAGACCTGGGCTGGCGCAAAATGACTGTATCCAGCTTTCCGGAAGGAACAAAAACGGAGACCCTGAATTTTCAGAGCAGCAGGGATCTGGCAGGAAAGACGGAACGGCATACTGAATTCAACAGTGCAGGACAGATTTCTTCAGATGTTTCTGTCCTGTATGTCACAAGACTCACCGGTGCAGGAACCAGGCTCACTCTTCCGTCTTCCAAAACAGAACAGAAATTCAGAAACGGGAGTCTGTTCAAGACAGTAAATTCCTCAATCAGCTATGATGCTTACGGAAATCCGACTGGAACGGTCATATCCTCTGACGGACATACTGAGGAAACATCAGTTACATATATCAATGACTGGACATTTGATACATATACGGAAGGACTTCCGGAAACTTCCGTAAAGAAAATCAACGGTGCAGTCCAGGAAGAAAAAAGTTTCACGTATGATTCAAAGAGAAGACCTTCCACAGTGACTCTTTTTCCTTCTTCTTCCCCAAGAACAGTTTCAACTTCTTACGATTCTAAAGGACAGCCTTCTCTCATCACAGATACACTGGGATATACTGTATCTCATATATACGGACAGTCGGTCGGGAACTGTCTTTCCGAATCCAAAAATCCACTGGGGCACGTCAGCCGGACTGTCTGCAATGAAGAAAACGGAACAGAGGTGCAGATGACCGATGCAAACGGAGCAGTGACTCAGAAGCTCTATGATGAATACGGGCGGCATAACGGAACAGTGCTTCCGGGAAACAGTCAGACTTCCGAAGAGATCAGTTACGAGTTCACACAAAGTCCTTTCGGACATGCAGTAAGAAAGCGAATACGCGACGATGCAAACGGATGGATTGAATCTGCCGAGTTCTTTGATGCAAAAGGAAGGAGCGTAAGAAAGGAAAGTCCCGGATTCGGGGGAATGAAATTTGTGGAACTGACAGAGTATGATTCTGCCGGAAGAGCAGCAAGAAAGTCGGATTCTTTTCTTGAGGGAAGTGAAAGCCCTCTCTATTCAGTATATACCTACAATGCAGACAATGAAACTGTTTCTGTCAATCTGCCTGACGGCGGAAGAGCAGACAGCAGTATATCATTGTCAGGAACAAATATAATCAGCAGTTCTACAATATACTCTCCATCCAATGCACAGATCCGCTTTACGGAAACAGAAACAGATGCACACGGGAAGACAGTGCGAAAGACTGCAGACGGGAAGACGATTACGTATGCATATGACGCACTGGGGAGGATGACGGATATATTCGATCCTTCCAATGGAAAGACATCCGTCAGCTACAATCAGTTCGGAAACAGAACGAGCCAGACTGACAGGAACTCAGGCACGACATCCTTCAATTACGACACTGCAGGCCGCCTGACGACACAGACGGATGCGAGAGGAATGACAGTGAGTTTCGACTATGATGCACTGGGAAGAGTCACTGCACAGAGAGGAAGCGACGGAACAAAGACAGAATACACTTACGATGAGACCCTGAAAGGGAAGCTGTCCCGAGTGACAGATGCGACCGGGACTGCCGACTACAGTTATGATATTCGAGGGAACAGCATTGAACGGAAAAAGAAAATTGACGAATATACTTTTGTGTTCCGGAATGAATATGATTCCCTGTCAAGAGTGACGAATATGACGTATCCTGACGGGACAAAGGCGAATTACCGGTACAGTCCGAACGGACAGCTGTCCGAGATCACGATGGACGCAGCCGACGGGACATCGCACGGGAATACAGTCGTGAGTTATGAGTTGAGGGGAACAGGGAGTTCGGGGTCTGGAGTTCAGAGTTCGGTGCAGTTTGTGAGGAGAGCGGGGAATGGGACAGAGATGACTGTTTCCTATGACAGAATTTACAGAAGACCTGTGTCGCTGATGACTAAACTTTCTGGCGGTCATATTGAGCAGAGTGTCGGATACAGCTATGATGAGAAAGGAAACATGACGAATCTTACAGACAATATAATCTCCAATAGAACACAGACATTCGAATACGATATAATGAACAGACTGACAAAGGCATTCGGGAAATACGGCACAGAAACGTACGGATATACAGACAATGGTAATATGACAAAGAGAGGCAGCACAAACCTCACCTACGGAGATGCAAATCATATCCACGCAGTGACCCAGTCATTGACCGAGCCTGGAAACATGATGAATTATGCATACGATGCATCCGGAAACATGACAGATCGAAACGGAGACGTTCTTAAATACGATGCGTCAGGACGGATGATTGAAATGAATACAGTATCAGGCGACAAGGCAGAATACAGCTATGATTCATCCGGGAAACGAGTGCGTAAGAAAATCACATCCTCCTCCGGAACAGTGTCACAGACGGTATACAATATAGAAGACGCTTACGAAATTACAAAAGAACCTGGGAAAGCGGAGAAGCATACATTGTATTTCAAAGGAGCAAAGGGGGATCTGGTGGCGCAGATGACGAGAGAGGATGCGGTGTTGGTAGGGAGTTCGGAGTTCGGGGTTCGGAGTCCGGGGGGAAAGCGGATGTCTGGAGCTTGGGGTTCAGAGTTCGGAGTTCAGGGAATCAGCCGGGATAAGGAGATAAGTTTTGATAAAGACATACAGAGAACTGGAAGTGTGGCAGAAGGGTATGGAGCTGGTAAAAAAGATTTATATGGATACCCAGAGTTATCCGAGAGAGGAAGTTTATGGACTTACATCTCAGATGAGACGTGCCGCAGTTTCCATACCTGCGAATACAGCGGAGGGCTGGTCAAGGACTCGGAAAGAATTCATTCAGTTTCTGAGGATAGCCAGAGGTTCTCTGTCGGAATTGGAAACCTATCTGATACTGTCAAAGGAACTCGGATATATGACGGAGATTCAGGATTTGGAAAAAGAATGTATGAGCATAGGCCGAATGCTGAACTCGCTGATAGCAAGTCTGACAAAGAAGCTTCAGAAGTCCTGAAAGGATTCCGAAAGTCAGCCGATGCATTCTTCAGCGGGAATATTTTCTTTGCGGACTGCAGCGGGGTTTCTGTTTCCTGTAAAGAATACAGAGAGAATAGAATTATTTATTCTATAAAGAGAATTGCATTATTTGTATTGCATCCTAAGAACAGGGAACTGAGAGATGCGTTTCTCTGGTCTGGGGTGATGGTGCTTGTGCTTCTGATACTGGGGTTCGGAGCTCAGGGTTTGGAGTTCGGGGGTTTTGAACTCCAGACTCCAAGCTCTAAACTCCGAGCTCCTCTTGCAGGTATGCTTTTAGTATCCATCCTGTTTCAGTTTACATCCTGCGTGGGAAAGAGATCAAGTAAAGATGGAACACCGCCTTGGATACTGATGCAGAGTGGGGTTAGCGGAGATACGGTTTCAATTAGTGAACCTGGATACGTTCCTGGAGGGAGTTCGGGGTTCGGCGCTCAGGGTTCGGTGAGGGGGATGTTCTTTCTGCATCAGGATCATCTGGGGTCGGTTACGATGGTTACAGACGGAGCAGGCAATGTAGTCAGCGGTGGAAGTATGGGAGGCAAGGCGAATTATCTGTATAAGCCTTATGGTGAAATAGATCGAATGAATTCCTCCGGGCCGGATATTACGAAGTTCAAGTATACGGGACAGGAGGAAGATAAAGAATCAGGACTTTATTATTATAAGGCACGTTACTATGATGCCAGTTTAGGGAGGTTCAACAGTGCAGACAGTCTGATTATGCCTGAGTCGATTCAGGGAATGAATCGGTATATGTATGTGGAGGGGAATCCAGTAAAGTATAATGATCCGACGGGGCATAAGTTGAGTTCAGGACAGAGCTGGGGACTGTTTGCATACTTTGTCGGTCAGCAGTACAATTTAAGTTATGAAGCAATGGCCGGAATAGCAATCGGAGGAAGGCACAAGGAAAAGAAGAAACACAAGAAGTCAGTGGAGAAGAATTTCCTTAACAATGTTGGGTTTGCATTCGACCCTGGATATCGTATATATAAAGCGGGACAGTATTTGTCTGGTGTGGGGGGAAAGGATAAACTGGACAGTCGCTATAAGTCAGCAGCATTAGGTTATATGCTGAATGGACAGGAAGGTGCAGTATGGGGCTATCTTTACGGTCGTTCTGCCGACAAGAAAAAGGATATGCACAGAAGGTATGATCGAGCACTTGCTATCAAATATATAATAAATATAGCAATCATAGTAGCGAGTGCAGGACTTGGTGCTTCAGGAGCAGAAGCTGATACTGCAGGCAAAGGTATTGTTCAGGTACTTAAAAATTTTGGAGTCAAGGATGCATTGACTGGAGGATTGTTAGGAGGAGTGATCGATTTTGGTCTTGGCGAGCAAATAGAAGCTTATTCTCAACAAATGGCTGGCTATGACGAAGACACTGCATTAAATGCTAATAAGATTAATAATATGTGCACTTTTGCGTTTGCTCAGCACAGTCTAAATATCAGAGACAAATATTCAGAAATCACTGATTTTACGTGTGCAACTGGAATTTATCCATTTTGAAATCTCCTTTATACTGTAAATTCGCTGATAAATGTTTCTTCTTGGAACTTAAATACTGTACGTTTATTTGTTTTCTTTTTTGCCTTATTGGATGCTATAGTATAAGATTGAAAGGAAATCCGTCAGAAGCTAAATATAAATCAGAATTGACAATAGATAAATACACCTCGATCAATCCTGAAACTAATGGCGGCTATAACAGGGTATTTACTGCTGTCTGGAAAAAATCACCGAAAGAAAGTATTTCCATAGAAATGCTGCTGAACATTGAAAGGGAAAGGTATGAGATGTTCCCGTTGTATTTTGTATGGGCGGTAGCATCAGGGTATTCCGGAACATTAATTCCGTTTTACAGAAAATCTTCACGAGAAATGGTTTTAAAGTCTAAAAAGGGAGATTCTATAAGAGTTTATGAGCTAGAATTTAGGCAATGTATTGGATTATTGCTTCTGAACTGTGCGTTGTTTGAGGGTTTTGAAACTGCTGTGGAATCAGAAAAAAGATTTGAAAATGAAATTGTCTACCAAGCAGCTTATGATTATTTGCAGAGCAGTGAGCAGAATCGTAAATGACTGATGGATGATGAAAACTCAATCTTGCGCTGATAATGATGTTTTTAATTTTAGAGTATGATTCTACTTTTCAGAATAGCCCTCGCGAAAGGGATAGCGACAGCGGAGGCGGCGTCAATGATTTGCGAATAGCGAAGCGCAAATAATTGACGGAAGCCGAAAGCCCGGTCGCACTGTTTCGGACAGGTCTGCTACTCAAGAGGACTGTGCGATTCGCCCAAGAAAGAAGGATATGAATATGACAGAAAAACATAAATTATATTTCAGTTCCCTATGCGCTTTTTTCTCTGAACTCCGACCCCCAGGCTCCGAACGCCTTTCAGCAAAACACCCTGTAATGATTTTATATGACTTTCTTATGACTG
>JBPOJG010000391.1:0-3870 GCA_052033835.1 Spirochaetota bacterium | reverse complement strand
CCTGATCGGAAATAGACAATAATCATATATATAATCAGACAGATGACAGCCGCTATGAAACCCGGCAGAAAACCGCTGACGGCAGTTTTCTCTGGGTCTTTCCGGCATATTTCGAAATTCGTAAGTGTCTTTAGCAGATCTGCAGGATTTTCCAGTTTCCTCACCTTCAACCCAATATCCTATTCAAACAGACTGGAGATAATGCAGAAATCTGACTGAACTGCAAAAGTCTCTGCAGCAGCGGTAAGGATATAATTCCGAACCGATTTTTTAAGTTGACCGTTGTACCTTGAATTTTTTTACTTCCAATAACATCACTAAAAGGTAATTTCCTTATGAATTCAGTTGCAATAACGATCGGGATGTCTATCCTTGCTTTGCTTACAGCCCTTTTCTATACGCAGAAAGTAGTCAAGATCCACATTGGGGATCCTTCCAAACCTACCCCGGAAGATGATAAGCTGAAAGAGATTTCTTCAGCAATCGCAGAAGGTGCGATGGCATTTCTGGTCCGGGAATACAAGGTCATCGGAATGTTTATTGCCTTTATGGCAGTCATTATCGTTCTTCTTTTGGACAACAGTAAAACTGACAGCATAAATGAAGGTGTTTTTACAGCAGTTGCCTTCATTTTCGGAGCTGCGATTTCCTGTCTTTCCGGTTTTATCGGCATGAAAATAGCCACTATGGGGAACGTAAGAACGGCTCAGGCGGCAAAAACTTCCATGTCTATGGCATTCCGTGTAGCATTTGATTCAGGTGCGGTTATGGGATTTGGTCTGACTGGACTTGCTATTCTTGGTCTCATTCTTCTGTTCGTTCTTTTCACAGGAATTTTTCCTAAAGTGGAAACTCATATTCTGATGGAATGTCTCGCCGGGTTTGGTCTGGGAGGTTCTTCTGTGGCTCTTTTCGGACGCGTGGGCGGCGGTATTTATACCAAGGCTGCTGACGTAGGAGCGGATCTTGTGGGTAAGGTAGAAAAGGGAATTCCTGAGGATGATCCTAGAAACCCAGCTACAATTGCGGACAACGTAGGGGACAACGTAGGGGATATCGCAGGTATGGGTGCCGACCTTTTCGGATCCTGTGCTGAGGCGACCTGTGCTGCTCTTGTGATCGGTGCAACATCTGCAGGACTCTCAGGAAATATGAATGCACTTCTCTATCCGGTTCTGATCTCTGCATTTGGAATCCCAGTCTGTCTTGCGACTACTTTCTTTGCGAAAGTAAAAGAAGACGGAAATGTGGAAGCAGTTCTGAAAAAACAGCTCTGGATTTCCACAATCCTGATGGCAATCGTAATGTATTTTGTAACTGATCTTGTAATGATCGACAAGTTTACAATAGGTACTACAGTGATCACTAAGATGGGCGTTTATCTCTGCCTCGTTCTTGGACTGTTTTCCGGAATGCTGATCGGTGTAATTACAGAATATTACACTTCTCATTCTTACAAGCCTGTGAGAGAAGTTTCTGATGCATCCGGAACAGGGGCTGCAACAAACATCATCTACGGTCTTGCACTCGGATACAAAAGTTCTGTTCTTCCTGTTGTTCTGCTTGTGATTACAATCGTTGCTTCGAGTCTTCTGGCAGGAATGTACGGAATTGCAATTGCAGCTCTCGGGATGATTTCTACTAGTGCGATCGGACTGACAATTGACGCTTACGGTCCTGTTTCCGACAACGCCGGCGGTATCGCTGAAATGGCTGAACTCGGAAAAGATGTGAGAAAGAGAACAGATACACTTGACGCTGCAGGAAATACTACAGCTGCAGTCGGAAAAGGTTTTGCAATCGGATCGGCTGCTCTGACTTCACTTGCACTTTTTGCTGCATTCATCACAAGAAGCGGGCTCAATGCGACTCCATCCGGAGTTCAGCTTCTTGACCCAATGGTATTCGGCGGGCTTCTGTTCGGAGCAATGCTCCCGTTCATATTCTCTGCATTCACAATGAAATCAGTGGGTGATGCTGCAAAAGATATGGTAGAAGAAGTGCGCAGACAGTTCCGTGAAATTCCAGGTCTTATGGAAGGAACAGGAAAACCTGACTACAAAAAATGCGTGGATATTTCCACTACAGCAGCTCTTCGTGAAATGATAGCACCCGGTGTGATGGTTCTCGGAACTCCAATCGTTGTAGGATATCTTTTCGGAATTCCTTCACTTGCAGGGGTTCTCGCTGGAGCACTTGTTTCAGGTGTGGTTCTCGCGATTTCGAGTGCAAACTCCGGCGGTGCCTGGGACAATGCAAAGAAATACATTGAAGCACAGGGAAAGAAAGGAACAGACCTTCACAAAGCAGCAGTTGTGGGTGATACTGTAGGTGATCCATTCAAGGATACATCCGGACCTTCTATCAATATCCTGATCAAACTGATGGCAATCACAAGCCTCGTGTTTGTAGAATTTTTCTCTTCACACGGCGGACTGATCATCAGACTGTTTAAGTAAGATTTATCGCTGAGGCGGGTATTAGAAAAAAATACCCGATAAACTCTGGAAAAATCAAAGGCTGCATTTCCTCTCGGAACTGCGGCCTTTTTTTGTTTACAAACCATTCAGGCTATTTTAAACTTTGTTTATGATTTCAGAACTCATACAATCCGTTCCTCTCCATGATGGGAAAAAAGTGACCAGGGAAGAATATATGGATCTTCCGGATGACGGGTTCCGTTATGATATGATTGATGGAGTATTATATTTGGCACCGAGTCCTTTTTCTGCGCATTCTGATTATTCTGGAAATTTTTCCGGTCTGCTCTGGAATTATTTTCGGACAAAACCGATCGGGAAATTTTTTCCTGAACTGGATGTTTATCTTCCTGACGGAGGAGACACAGTCAGGCCTGACATTACCGTAGTTCTGAATGAGAATAAAAAAATTATCGGGAAGTGGATTTTCGGAACACCTGATCTTTTCTGTGAGGTTCTGAGCGAATCTACGCGTGCTTATGATCTGGGAAAAAAAGCAGACAGATACTTGTCCAACGGAGTCAGGGAATTCTGGATCATCGATTCAATTGCAAAAACCGTTCAGGTCTGGAAAAACAGAAAGACAGAGTGGAAAAAAGAAGAAGCTTCGGAACTCTCCAGTGAGGTTCTGATTGGATTTTCATTAAACAGTAATGAATTCTTCGAAGCCGAGTAAGTCGGGGAAAATCATTCTTTTTCATTAAACACTTTCTGAAGATCAATAAATGAATCAAAGATGGGAATCTGATCATTTGAGTTGTATATATTTTTTTGAAGATATTCATTATGATATGGTTTCAGATAAACCTCAACCTGCATTTTCTTAAGATCAGTGATCCAGAAATTTTCTACACCCGCCTCAGCATAGACTGAAATTTTCTCCCGATCATAACTGACTGATGTGTTTGCAATTTCCACGACTAAAACGGCGGTGGATGGATTCACTTTCTTAAAGTCCTGAAGTGAACCTTTTATGATCGAAATATCCGGCTCCGGCTCGGATCTCTTTAATGTGAGCGGCTTCTCGCATCGGATAATGCAGTCTTCAGGTTTTATTGCCGAAAGAAATTCAAACAGCAGATCTGAATAATAACCATGATCAGGGCTTTTTGTCATCTTGTCGAATACCACTCCTTCAATCAGTTCTGTTTTCCTGGAAATCAATCCAGATTCACCGAGACGATGATATGCCTCTACTGATAGAATGGAAACTAGTTTGCGGGCTTCCGAATTTTCCAGAATCAAAGCGGTCATACTCAGATGGTTTTACTCTCCATCCGTTTTGTCAAGCACCAAAAAAACTTGACTTTTCATCAAATCGGCATTCAATGCATTTTATGCTGTCCATCTTGGAACTTCCTTCTGTAAAAAGCAGAACACATTTTCTGTC
>JBPOJG010000147.1:0-3326 GCA_052033835.1 Spirochaetota bacterium | reverse complement strand
AGCTCCGGATCAAACAGATGGTGAGTGACATTACATCTGCCCCCGCCGGAAATTTTTACTTTTGTGAGAGGTTCATTTCCTTTTTCAAGGATGGTGATGTCTGCTCTGCCCTTTGTCAGCTGAGCAAGCTGGATTGCACAGAAAAAACCGGCTGCGCCCCCGCCGAGAATACCGACTGACTTCATTTATTTCTAATTATTCCTTTTCTTGATTAAAGATATTGTGGTTTCAAAATGCAGTAATTACAATGTTTCTATGATATAGTCCCCTATGTTCTTATTCCTGAATTCTGCACCAATCAGAAAGACTGGTTTGTTTCTGTTCAGATATTTTTCATAATACTTTTTAGTTCTTATCTGTGTTAACGCCTCTTCCTTGGTTCCATTTAGCTTGAATTCAAATATATAAACAGAGGATCTGCTTTCTGCAGCGGCATCAATTCTGCCCAGATTTGTTTTTACCTCAGTGAAGATTTTAAGTCCGAGAAGAGTGAATATCAGATAGAATACAGTCTGATAGTATTTTTCATTATGAATTTGGATATCATAATCTATATTTATAAAAACTTCCCTCAGGATTTCCATACATCTGTCTATGTCACCTTCATTGAATGCCTTGACCAGATCAAGTACAGCCGATGAAGAGGGGTTTCCTTTCCCTATCCTGTCCATAATATAATTCAGAAACGCCTTTTTGACTTCAAAATTGGGATAATCCAGAGTATATACCATTGTTTCTTTATCATAGTCTTTGATTGTAAGATAACCTGTCTGAATTAAAAGAGGAGCGAGACTCAGGTTTTCAATTTCATAGACAGAAAATGCAATTTCCTCCAATTCTAATGGAATTTTCATTATGTCATAATTATTCGTCAGAATCAGATTCACAAGAAAACTGGGAGTGCCTGTCTCAAACCAGTGGTGAGAAAAACGCTTTGAACTGAAGAGAAGAAGTGTTGAGAAAGGGTTGTAGACAGAAGTTCCGCCTGGAGAGAATCGGAATCCGTTGTACCAAAACCTGATTTTCTCTATTAATACATCCTCAGTTGTTTTTTCCTTCTCGGCAAAGGTTTTTATCTCTCCCTGAAAATACTGCAGCAGTTCTTCTTCTGCAATTCCCAGCATAGAAGAATACTCATCACGCAAAGTAATATCTTCCAGCTGATTGAGATCACTGAATACTCCCGCCTTGGAAAACTTGCTCACACCTGTCAGCAGCAGAAAACGTATGTTCGCATCATTTCCTTTCAGCACAGAGAAAAAACCTTTCAGCACGGACCTCATTTCTTTTGCAAGATCCGGTTTTTCCAGCCAGTCAATGATGGGCTTGTCATATTCATCAATCAGGATGACCACCTTGCCGAAAGAGTCAGATAATTTATGAATCAATTCTTTGAATCGAAGTTCATAGGATTCCTCAGTAAGCACCAATTTGTATTGAAATGCGATCCTGTCTAAATCATAAATCATTGCTTTTTTAAGCTGATCTACAGTTTCTGATTTTTGCGTACTGTAATCAATTCGAATTACAGGATATTTCTTCCAGTTATACTCTGAATCATAGATCCATAATCCCTTGAACAGTTCTTTGTTCCCTAGAAAAATCTCTTCCAGAGCGGAGAGAAGAAGACTTTTTCCAAATCTTCTGGGTCGGGAGAAAAAATAGGCTCCCTTGCCGGATTTGACTAAAGAAAAGATATACTGAGTCTTATCAATGTAAAGATAATCATTTTCAATGATGTCTCTGAATGTCTGAATGCCTATCGGAAGTTTCTTCACAGTTAAAGAATAGTCAGACTCAGTCAATTGTCAAGGGAAAAACTACAGTCGCGCAACGGCCTGCATAGAATTGAGAAATCTATTGAAGCTGTCAGCGGTCCAAATTCCTGAGTGCAAACATAATTTTGAAGAGCAGTTCAAAACTTTTGTCTATTGCATCTGAACTTCCCAGATTCATAATGATATGTGAATCATATTTGGGACAGTAAAACATATGTGTAGAGAGTATTCCCGAATGTCCGTAAAGTTCAGGAGTGCCTGCCATCAGAAAAAGCATATCTCCGAATTTGACTCTCATATATCCGTTTCCATAGTAGATTCCGGAATGGAATTCAAAATTTCCCGGGAGTTCCGAAACTGTTTTCTCCGAGAGAATTTTTCCTTCTCTGAGTGCTCTGTGAAAAATCAGAAGGTCTTCCGTTGTTGTGATCAATCCGCCGCCTGCCCAGTCAAGACTGACACTTTTGAAATCGGTCACATCTTTTTTGTTGAAAAGTATATTAGATAAATCTAAATTAGATCTGCTTAACGGTTTGGATCTGAGATGCATATATGTATTTTTCATCTGAAGCGGAACAAAGAACCGTTCTTCCAGATTCTTCTCAAAAGTTTTCGAAGTGATTTTTTCCACAATCATTCCGAGAAGGATATAACCTGTATCAGTATAATTAAACTTTTCTCCAGGCTTAGACAGTGCCTTCTGATTGTTTCTGGTAAATTCCACAAGTTCTCGAGGAGTCCAGAAACGGTCAGGTTCATCAATGAAAGATTTCATCAAAGTCGGCATTTCCTTGTAGTCTCCGAAATAATCAGCCACACCGGATGTATGATTCAGGAGCTGCTCCACAGTCACTTCAGGTGACCAGTCTGTTCTGTCATAATTAAAAAGTCCTTTTAAATATTCTTTCGGGAAGAACTTTTCAATTTTATCGGAAAGAGAGAGTTTTTTCTCCTGAATGAGCTGAAATATGACTGCTGCAGTGAATGTCTTTCCAATACTCGCAGTATGAAAAGGCTGGTCTTCAACTGTATTTTTCCTGACACCGTTTTTTTCTGTTGTTCCAGCTGCATATTTCCAGTGAATGTCCCATTTCTTTGAATGAACCAGAAGACTTCCGCCTTTTATGATTTCAGAATTGTTCTTGACCACATCCTGAAACTCTGAATCAATCTTAGTTCTGACACCTTCCTTGCTGAGAGGAGCGCAATAATTTATAAGTGAAATGATAATAATCCATATTTTCATAAAGAGCCGCCTTGCAGATCAATTTTAACAGTGCTCGATGCTTTGACTATTCTTTTTCTTTCTCCATCTCCTGCACAATCCTCACTGTCTCCATGCTTACCGCACAGATATGTTGAGCAAATCAATCACTTGATCCTTATAATCAGCGAATTTATAAGTATTTAAGTTACAGCAATTTTTGGGTAAGACGGTTTCTTTATCGGCTTTCAGTTTTGCTTTGGGATCATTGGAAGGGTCGTGATCCCTGAGCGGAAACTTGCACTGAGCATATCGAAGTGCAAGCGTGCTTTAATTTAAAAAAA
>JBPOJG010000153.1:0-1627 GCA_052033835.1 Spirochaetota bacterium | reverse complement strand
GCTGGATATTTCAGAAGAAAATTTTGGATGTCTGGAATTTGAGGACTCTCTGCACTTGAACAGAAAATGCAGTCTGGAATTAACAGCTAGAGTTCTTGGGGGAATTCCCCGAAAATAATAACAAGGCACTGGCCTGAACAGAGAGAAATTGTCACTTAAATGGATCTGAATATTCCCAAAATTACAACCCGACTCTGGATTTGGTTTCTGGGAATTATGTGTACTGTGCCTGTATTTTCTCACCTTCTAAAATTTACTCAGGAAGGGGAAAGACAGATTCAGCCTGCAATTTTCAGCCTTGCGGCCCTTCCGCCGCTTCTAATTGCTGCCATTGCCTACTTTTACGTTCAGACTGTCAGTCTGAAGAAAAGCCTGCAGGCCGTTTCAAGATCAGGCAACGGCAAAGAAAAGAATCTGATCAACGGTTATCCATTCCGTATGTCGATGCTCATGGGGATCACCAATATTGCAATTCCTACAATCGCTCAGATCATCGGTCTTTTTAAGGGATTTGTTTTTTCCTGGGAACAGTCTTTCTTTTTCTGGATAAGCGATCTGGCTACAGCTGTCATTTCATCTACAGTATTTTATTATTTCGCAAAGAAAGAAATCTATCCAATTATTAAATACACTGATTATGAACCGATCAAACTGTATCACAAGATACTGATTCCGACAATGTCTTCGATTATGGTTCTGATTCTGATGAGCACAGCCGGGATTTACAAAATCGGTGTTACCCGAAATGAAGACTTTATGCGGCAGATTATGAGTCTGAATCTCGAAGAGGCTGCTCTGTATCTGAATACAACCCTGGAAAAACTTCTTCTGCAGGTGGATTCCTATGCAAAGAGTGAAACAGTACGCGATATGAACCTGCAGAGGATTCGGGAATACCTCAAAGATCTTCAGGAAGACAAGGAACCCTTTGTAAAAAGTTTCTTTGTCAGCAATATGGAAGGAGAGACTGTAAACAGTCTCGGATTCAAATTCAACGTGAAGGCCGGAAAAATATTTCAGTCCATAAAGAAAAACAGCAAGTTCGCATTTTCCAATCCGGTAAAAAGTGCTGATGACAACAGTGATATCGTAGTCTGTGCCGTGCCTATTCTTCTCAAGAAGGATCTGATCGGAAACTTCGGAATGACATTTGCCATTGAAACGATTGGGCAGGCACTTCTCAATGCCTCAGATCACGGGAAGTATGATTTTATTATGTTTTCAGATGAAGGTACAGTAATCTTTCATAAGAATTATGCAAATCTGAACAAAAACTTCAAGAAGGATTTTTCGGGCGAAAATTATTCAGGATTTGAGAGTCTGATTGGAGAGAACTTCGAGGGCTCGGACAGATATAACAGACAGTTTCATGATATTGTATTTGAAGGTGTCAAGATGAAGGGAATGACAGTTCCCCTTCCGAAATTCAACAGCAGACTTCTGATTCTGATTCCAAAAAATGAATTCTATGTAAAACTGAACATTACACTTCTGCAGATCTCTTTTTTCATTATACTCTTCACAATTTTCCTTACACTGATAATCAGAGGAATTACAAATAATTTTACAGTTCCTATCAGGGATACGATTCAGATATTCGAAAAAATTTCCAAAGGAGATCTTTCAG
>JBPOJG010000313.1:0-25825 GCA_052033835.1 Spirochaetota bacterium | reverse complement strand
CTGACAGCAGACTCCTATGCAAAGTTTTATCTTCCACTGATGCTCGGCAAAGCCAACTATGAAATACTGAATCACCCCGAAAAGTTTTCAGAAGCAATGCTGAAATTTTTCCAAAGACTTGTCTGAGAGACTGCCGTTGGGATGACCTTGGAATACTCTGTCTCTAAAATCGGGACTGTCTTCGTTCCTGGATTCAAGGCAGTCCTGCTTCCATTTCGGTAATTCCTTAACCTTCATAAACGGATTGACACCGAACTCAATTTTTTTCTTGTCCCCTCCACCCGCATCCGCACATCCTTCATCTTCCCTCCCAACATCTTTCATCTACTCTCCAGACATTACTCCACCGACCCTCAACACATCCTTCGACTACTCTCTGGGCCATATCCTTACCCACAAATCATGGATTCGCGGCACGACAGTCAATTTTACCCTATCCCCTTGCTCATCATGAAAATGTTTATCCGACGAGTCCCCTTTCCGGCACGGAAAGAGGAAAAGCCTTCTGAGATAAAAGTCCAGCCTTTTTCCTTTCAGGAAAGGGGCTGAGGTAGAGAACTTATGCAGCTTCCCCCTTGCTCGCGAAGCTCGCAACCGGCGACCGAAGGGAGGCCTGCTAGGATTCACCGTGAGGTGAATGGGGGGTCAGTAAGCCTCACCGCTTCGCGGTTCGTTAGGGATAATGCATTTGTGGGTAACGTTATGCCCCTTGCTTTTCTCCGTGGCGTCTTTACCGGCATGATTCTTGCTTGAAGAGACCTCTGATTCAGCACAGTACAAAAAATGGCAAGATGGACGCTGTTTGCTTAAAACCTGAGCAGACTGTCCAAACTAAAGCTGTGCTTTATAACGGAGAGGTTTATGGCAAATTTTTCTATCAGCTCTCAGCTCATTGATGCTACATCAAAAATAGTGAATATTCTGCGTCAGATCAAAGAAATCAACAGTACGACTAAACTGATCGCAATCAATGCTGCAATTGAGTCTTCGAGATCGGCTCAGCTTTCTGACAATTTCTCTGCACTGTCAGAACAGGTGAGAACTCTGTCCACTCGTTCAGAGGAGTCCTTCACTGAGATCCAGAGTCTCATCGACAGTCTCCGAATTTACTGTGCGAAAGCGATAGCAGTGAGGCTCGCAGATCTTTCGATTGACTTGATTGACAAAATTGACAGAAATCTTTTCGAAAGAAACTGCGACTGTCAGGCCTGGGCATCATTCAAGGACAATGTAAATGCCTGCCTTTCCGGAAACGGGGAAACATCCATTCCGCTTCTGAAAAACCTGGTGGAAGTATATCAGGTATACCACGACATTTTTCTCCTGAACATTGAGGGAACCGTGATCGGTGCAGGAAAAAATCTATCCCTCATCGGTGACAGTCAGAAAGACAGAACCTGGTTCAAGGAAGTCTTAAGGACTGATTCGGTCTATGTTTCAGATATGTATTATTCCGAATCTGTAAAGAACTTTACAATCAGCTACTCTGCACCTGTGAGAGATGAAAACAGAAATCTGATCGGAGTTCTGTCTTCTCGTTTCAACTGGGATTTCATTTCAGACATCATTGAAAAAGTCAAACTCGAAAAGCACTGCCGGATCTTTCTGATTTCAGATGCAGGCACTGTGATTTCCTCAAAACAGAAATATGATATATTAAGGGACAATATGATCTGGCTCGAAGCCGGTGAAAACTGTATTCAGGGGAAAAGAGGATACAGCATTGAAACTTCAAGGAACGGTCAGTGGAAAGCTTACGGTTTTGCGAGAACAAAAGGATACAATGCATATCAGGGAAAGGGATGGTCGGTAATTGTGGATGAACCGATTTTCCTCGAAAATCCGAGAGTGCTGATTGAGACATTTGCAGAACAGTCGGAAAAAAGTTTCGAGAAAAAAGCCAGAGCACATTCTGAGGATTCCAACAATCAGCTCCTTCAGGTGACTCATCAGCTCGGTGAATCCATTGAATCCATCAATAAGATCAACAATGTCACCACTACACTTGCACTCAATGCTGCAATCCGTGCAGACCGTGCCGGCGATCAGGGGCGTGCATTTTCAGTGCTCGCAGAAGAAGTCAGAGCATTCTCTCAGAAATCAGATCAGCTCACGGAAGAAATAAATTCCACCCTCGATTCATTAAATCAGGTAGTGAGAGAGACTGTATCTACAAGACTTGCTGACGCTGCATTTGATACGATTGACAAAGTGGACAGAAATCTTTTTGAAAGACACTGTGATGTTCAGGCCTGGACTACTTTTGAAGAGGTCATTGAATGTGCGGAAAAAGGCACTGGGAAAGAAAGAACATCTGCACTTCTGAAGGATCTGCATCAGATCTATGAGGTCTATTATGACATCTATCTTCTGAATCAGAAAGGAGTCATCTGTGCTGCAGCCATCCGTCAGGATCTCATAGGACAGGATCAGTCAGACAGGGACTGGTTTCAGCAGGCAGTGCAGGGAAATGTTTCCTTCACCGACATGTACAAATCGGATACTGCAGGAGCATACACCGTATCCTACTGTGCTCCCGTCAAAAACAAGAAAGGACAGATAGTAGGCGTGCTTACTACAAGATTCAACTGGAACTTTGCAGTGGAGATCATAAATGCTTCTCTGGTCTACAGCGACTGCAAGGTTTATCTCGTCAATTCCTCAGGACTTCTGATTGCATCTACAGACGGCAGAGACATTCTGAAAAAAGACTTCTCCCGATTTGAAGCATTCAAAAAAGCAATCGACGGAAACAACGGCTTCATCATCGAAAGAGATTCGGATACAAACAATATTTTCCTCATCGGTTATGCTAGAACGGAAGGATACAACAGGTATCCCGGAAAAGGCTGGTGCGCTCTCATTATGCAGCAGAAGACCTTTTAGTCTGACAGTAAACGGAGATACAGATGAAAACTAAAAATATAAAGTCTTTGTCATTAATCAGCAAAATCAAAAGGGAAGAAAAAGCAGGTCAGTCAGAATGCACAGCACGAAAGAAGCAGGAATACTGTCATGGAAAATGAAATCAGAAAGCAGTTTATTTTCTCATTCAAGTCTGTCTATTTTTCTGTCAGTCTTTCGAGTGTCACTGAGGTAATTGAGTCGCCCGAAATCATTCAGGTGCCGATTCAGGAAAAAGGCCTTCTCGGAATACTGAAATACAAGGACATTCCTGTTCCCGTGATTGATCCTGCAGAAACAGGAAAGATCAGAACTTCTGCTGACATCCCTGTCGCGAAAAGTATTGTGCTTACTGAGTCCGATGATTCGAGGATCGGATTTGTGATGGACAGATTCATCAGAATCATAGCGGACAATGAACAGGAAGAAGAGTCCGGTCAGGAATCTGAAGAATTTGTTTCCGGGTTTTCCATTTTAGAAAAGATCCCTCTTGTCATTCTGAATGAAAAAGCAATCGCAGAACATTATAAAAAAATATTCAGAAAACAGATTTCTGTTCAGAAAAAGAACACTGCACTTGCGACAGTAAATGTGCAGAGCAGATCTGAAACGGAAAAGTTTATCTTCTTTTCCATCGGTGACGTTCAGTTCGGAGTGCCGATCAGAGAGGTATTGGAAGTTCTCGAAAATGTGGATGTAACTCCTCTTTTCAAGACTGTCCCTGCTCTCCGAGGCGTAATCAATGTCAGAGGAAGGGTCATTGCCTGTCTCGACATCTCCTCCTATATAGGAATGCAGATGAGAAGTCTGAACGAAAATACAAAATTTGTCATCCTCCAGAATCAGGGTCAGGAGATAGCTCTCTGCGTGGATTCTGTTTCCAAAATGAAGGAAATCGGAAAGTCTATGATTCAGACAAACGAAGGACTTTTGACAGGTCAGATCAGTGAATACGCCTCCGGAATCCTGCAGATGCAGAAACAGACCCTTCTCATGATTTCTGCTGAAAATCTGATCCGTTCCAAGGATATCAGAAATTACATAGGAGATGAAATATAATGCACTATCATTTAGAAATATTTTCTCCATGGCCGGACGATACAGTTCAGGAAAATGCGTCAGTGGACAAAAATTCCAGAAAACTGTATGAAAGTTTCATTACAACAGCAATGCTCGATGTGAACTATATGCTCGGTTCACTTCAGGGACTGGAGATATCGAGTACAAAATCGGAAACTCTTCTGAATCTGTACAAGATCAATCATAATATATTCGGTTTTGCAAAGATACTCAAACTGAACAAGATGTTCCATCTGGCATCGATTTCCGATTTTGCATTTGATTTTGCAAGACGGGAAAACACTCTTACAAAACATTCCGTAGACTATCTCATCCGTCTGCTTCTGAATATGCAGCTGAAGCTTCTGAAGGATTTTATGGCAGAAGACAGCAGTTCAGAGGATATTTCTCTTTTGATTGAAGAATGCAGACTTTATCTTTCTCCGCCTCTAGAGGCAATGATGGAAAAATTCAGAATTCAGACATCCGAATTTGAAAGAAAGGGTTTTCAGACTGCACCGATAGAACAGGAAAATACTGCAAAGGAGAATGTCCCTGTTCAGGAAAAACGGGCTGAAGTTATGCCCCTTGAAGTTCCAAAGTCAGTCATAAACGAGACGGAGACGGACAGTTCACTAAATGATTTTTCAGATGAACCTGAGGAACTGAATATCCCTGCAGACAAGATCGGGCTGATCAGTGATTTCTATGAAGAGTGCAGTGAAAACTTGGGAAAAATTGGAAACAGACTGATTGATCTGGAATCCTCTCCCGATTCTTCTGAGATCGTAAATGAACTTTTCCGCTCTGTCCATACTGTGAAAGGAGGGGCCAGACTTTTAAAGATCCGAAAGATTGAACTTTTGAGTCACTCAATGGAAAACCTTCTCGATCTGATCCGAAACAGAAAGATCAGATTTGCTCCGGAACTCATCGACTATCTGATGGATGGAAAGTCTCTCTTGAGTGAACTTTTGGAAGAGACTGCATCGAAGGGACCGCTTCGCACAAGAATACTCCCAGTTCTGAAAAAAATTGAAGCCTCCTGCAAAGCAGATGTTCCTGCAAAAACAGCAGACAGACAGATAAAACAGGAAATCATTGAGGTAGAGACAAAGGAAAAAACGGCAGAATTAAGTTCAGCCAAATCTGAAATTAAGACCTCTGAAACTCCGGTAAGCAGGATGAACAAGGACAAACAGGAATCCATCCGGGTCAGCATTGACAAACTCGATGAGGTGATCAATTCCGCATCCGAACTTTCACTTTCGAGGATTCAGTTCAGAGAGCAGATCGGAAATGTAAACAGGGTGATCAGAGACATCAAAAGAACTCTGTCAAATGCACAGGAAAATGATCCAGGAAGCATCATCGAAAGAATTACTAAAGCAAATTATACTATGCTCTCTGACATTCGGTCGGGTCTCGAAAAATACGGAATCCATACAGAAACAGAATTTCTGAATGATATTGTATTTCGCTTCAGAAACGAACTCAGACAGGAACTTTCCGAAAGAGAACTTTCCGTTCAGGAGGAACTGACTCTTCTTCTGATTTCATTTCAGGATGTAAAAAATGCAATGGTAAAGAATGCAGACAATCTAGAAACACTGACTTCCAAACTTCAGAATGAAGTCATGAATTTCAGGATGGTTCCGATTGCATCTCTTTTTGAAAGATTTCCTGCACTGATTCGGGATATGGCAAGACAGACCGGAAAAAAAGTGAAGATGAATCTTTACGGTCAGGACACTGAACTGGACAGAGTGATGATCAACACTCTTTCCGATCCTCTCATTCATATTCTTCGAAACTCAGTCGATCACGGAATTGAATCACCTGAAGAAAGAATGGAGAAGGGAAAAAATGAAACCGGAGAAATTACTCTAAGTGCATATTATCAAGGATCTTATGCAATCATAGAGATCAGGGATGACGGAAAGGGAATCGACTTTGAGGCGGTGCAGAGAAAGGCTCTCGAAAAAAATCTCGCAGATGCTTCTGAACTGAAGAATATGAGCGAGAAGGAAATACTGAGCTTCATCTTCCATCCTGGATTTTCCACGTCAGGCGAAATCACTGAACTGAGCGGAAGAGGTGTGGGAATGGACGTAGTTATGACTGTTGTCCGTCATCTTCAGGGAAGCATTGATCTCGAAACCGTGCCCGGAAAAGGAACTGTATTCTATCTGAAGATTCCTCTCACTCTCGCCGTCGTACGTGTGCTTCTGTTTGATGTGGGAAATCAGATGCTTGCTTTCCCTATGGCAAATGTGGAGGAGATCCTGACAGTTTCCAAGGAGGAAATAGAAACACTGGGAAATCGATATTTTTATCATCTGAGGTCCGAGGTCATTCCTCTGATTCATATGGCAGATGTTCTTTCCATTCCTCATTCTGCCGTGTTCAAGGAGGAGATTCCTGTCATCATACTCAATGACGGGAAGAGGAAACTCGGCATGGTCGGAGATACAATTCTCGGAAGACAGGAGATCGTCATTAAAAATCTCGGAACTGTATTGAAAAAAGTACCTTTCATCATGGGATGTGCCATCTTAAGCGACAGAAGACTTGTGATGATTCTGAACCCGGGAGAAATCATTGAATCCGCACTCAATGAAACCACCGAGAAGAAGGCTACAAAGACAATTTCTGACAGAAAGGAGGAAAATCGGGAAATTCATTCCATACTTGTAGTGGATGATTCTCCTCTGCAGAGAAAGAATATCCGGTCTATCCTGAGCCGTGCCGGATGGCAGGTGGACGAGGCAGAGAACGGATTCGAGGCAATGAAACTGGTACGATTCAAGAAATATTCATTATTCTGTATAGATCTTGTAATGCCTCTGATGGACGGGTTTGAACTCGTCTCCAGACTGAAAAGTCTTCCTCTGTACAAATCCATTCCGGTAATTGTGATCACTGCAAAACATTCTCTCGAAGACAGGGAAAGAGGTCTGAAAGTGGGAGCAAACGAATTCCTTGAAAAGCCGGTGAATCCGGACGAGCTGACGGAACTTGTCAGAAAATATGTAACGGCGGAAAAATCATGAGCCAGGAAAGAAAAAACCCGGATTTTCCAATCTTAGTGTGTGCAGACAATGCACTGCTGAGAGACTATCTTGAACTGGAGTTTGAAGAGGAAAGATTCCATACTGAATTTGTCAGCAGGGAAGAACTCATCCGAAGAATTCCTCATCTGAAAAAGAATCTTCTTGTGCTCCAGACAGACGGAGACGAGTTTCAGCTTCTGGAAACCTGCAGAAGAATCAAGATGATTCACGGTTATGAAACGAGGATCATCTTTCTTTCCACAGACTATTCGATAGAAGAAGATGCAAACAATGTGACCGACAAGTTTATGCAGTTCCCGGTACTCTTCAAGGACATTGACGATGCAATCCAGAAATTTCTTACGGATACTCATAAGATACTGATCATCGACGATTCCAAGCTGGTGCACAATCATCTGATCCCTCCCCTTTCTTCGGAAGGATATAAAATATATGAAGCTTTTGACGGGCAGGAGGGTCTGGAAATGGCTCTTGAGCACAAGCCTGATCTGATCATCTGCGATATAGAAATGCCGAGGATGAACGGATTCGAAGTATGTGCATCGATCAGAAGCAGACCTGAGATAAGCGATACATATATTATCATGTCCAGCACACTGGGTTCAGCATCCGACATTCAGAAAGGGTTCAACGCAGGAGTGGATGAGTACATCACTAAACCTGTAGTGATCGGCGAAATGATTGAAAGGATCAACAGACATTTCAAGCAGTCTCTTTCTGGAAGGGAGAATATCATTTTCCTCGAAAGAGATGAACAGATCATTTCGAGTTTCTCCAAGTCTCTCAGAAAGCAGGGCTTTTCAGTCAGAGCAGCATCCACAATCAATGAGACAATCGATCTTGTGAAAAAATATTCATTTGATCTCATCATCTCCGAGATGGAACTCGGTCAGGAAACTGCAATGAATCTCTGTCTTTCCTTGAAGAATGTGGATATGGACAATAAACCGTCCATCCTTGTGCTGACAGACAGGGAGAGCAACTCGGACTACAAGATGATTATGAATCTTCAGGTGTCCGGAATCATCAGTAAACCTTTTTCCACAGACACTCTTCTGGCAACAGTCGAAAGAGTTCTGGCAGACAGAAGGACAAATGCGGAAAGAAAACAGATGCTGAAGTATCTTTCCAAATCCTCTGCAAAAATCGCCTCCGAAAAAGCCATCCTCTCGAGAGATATAAAAGGAAAGTCGGAAAAAAGATATACATCTATATTATTTGCAGACATAGTAAACTTCACTGCAAGATGTGAAAAATATGAACCTGCCTCAGTAGTGGAGCAGATCAATATGATCTTTGATATGATTGCAAAGATCATCCACACTGAAAAGGGTGATGTGGACAAGTTTATGGGGGATGCCTGTCTTGCCTACTGGCTTGACTCCGACAGAAAGGCGGGTGCTGTTCATTTGATCGATTCCATCCTCGAAGTGCAGAAACATCTGGACGAAGTGAACAATGCATCAGAGATTCTGAAAAACGATCCGATACGCATCCGTTTCGGTGCAAATTCAGGAGAAAGTATTCTCTGCGACATCGGAAGTTTTGAAGCCCGTATTGATCTGACAATCATCGGGGATCATGTGAATCTTGCTGCAAGACTTGAGGCTGCGGGAAAACAGTACGGTCTGGAGACTCTTCTCAGTGAAAACACTTATCTTCTAGTGGAAGACAGAACAGAATGCAGGGAAATCGACAGAATCAGGGTGTATGGAAAATCAGTCCCTGTGCCGGTTTATGAACTCTTTGGAAAAAAAGGAAAGCTGAAGTCCGAACAGAAAGAACTCATCGGTCTTTTTCTAGAAGCCAAAAGACAGTATATCGAGGGAAACTTTCAGAAGGCAAAAAACGGTTTCATTCTTTCTGACAGACTGGAAAAAATGCACAAGGACAGAAAAACGAATCCATCAAGAGTATTTGCACAGAGATGTATGTATCTTCTGAAGAATCCTCCAAAGAACTGGGACGGAACCTGGTCAATCGGTAAATAAATTTCTTGTTTACAGTCTGCCCTTTTCAATGACTGTTTCTATATGAAGAATATTCAAAAAGTCTGTCTGCTGATCTTTTTTATTTTTTACGGGTGTACCATTACGGTGGAAGAACCTGTCGGAGGAACAGAAAGTATTGTTCTGGATCCCGGAATACTCGGTATCTGGGGAACAGAAGAACAGGGAACTTACCAGATGATCCTGAAGGACAAAGAGGAAAGAAACAGATACCTTCTTCTGGAATTCGATCAAAAATTTGGAGCCCCTTCCCAAATATATCAACTGTATGTCACCAAGGTAAATGAACGGTCTTTTCTGAATTATAAACCGCTTCATAAAAGCAGAACTGAATCTGACAATTCTTATCAGTTCGTCTCCTATTCTGTCAAAGACGGTCAGTTGAAAATTGTCATAGCGGAACAGTCAATATTCAAAAAAGCAGTGGAAGAAAAAAAACTGAAGGGAACGGTCAGAGAATCTATGTTCGGAAACACAGTACAACTGACTGAATCTGTTTCCAATCTGAAAGAGTTTTTCATACAGAATGAAAGTCTTCTTTTCAAAGATGACAAAGCAATTCCCTTCAAACGCATCGACTTGAAATAATGCGACTTTCTCAAGTCGTACTCTCTTATAGAGTTATTTCCTTACGGCTGTTCTCAGACACAACAGTATCGAAAAATGAGGGCTTTTTTTTCTTTAATTCCTGAGACTGCTATAAATCCTGTTATTTAAATACCCAGATTTCTAATTACTTTTTAAAAGGATCAATCCAGTATTGATTTTTTTGCCATCATTCAATGCGGCAGAAAGGCGGGGATTCTAGCGGCTTCAATGTTAGCGAAGGGGCTGCCAAGCCCCTTTAGACCATACCGGTAGGCCTCCCTGCCATATTGATTTCTAATCGAACGCAGGGAGATTAGAAATCTGGGAAATACAGGAGCAGATATGTCAGATTTTTTTTACAGTGATCCATTCCCTCTGAAAGACGACGGAACAGAGTACAAACTTCTATCCAAAGAATATGTAAGCACGGTTCCGTTTGGAGACAAAGAAATACTTAAGGTAGAAAAAGAGGCTCTGACCCTGCTTACGCAGGAGGCAATGAAAGATGTCTCCTTTTTCCTCCGCACAAGACATCTCGAAAAAGTGAGAAAGATCCTCGACGATCCTGAAGCATCCGACAATGACAGATTTGTGGCCACAGCCCTTCTGAAAAATGCAGTCATTGCTGCTGAAATGCAGCTCCCTAGCTGTCAGGATACAGGAACCGCAATTGTCACAGCCAAAAAAGGAGAATATGTCATCACAGGTGCAAATGATGCGGAGGCAATTTCTCTCGGAATTTTCAATACCTACAAGGAAAGAAATCTGCGTTATTCTCAGGTGGTTCCTTTCACAATGTACGAGGAAAAAAACTCAGGTTCCAATCTTCCCGCACAGGTGGACATTTATTCCAGTTATGGAAACAAATATGAATTTCTGTTCCTCGCAAAAGGAGGAGGTTCAGCCAACAAGACCTATCTATTTCAGGAAACAAAGGCTCTTTTAAATCCTGCCTCTCTCGAAAAATTCATCATCGAAAAAGTGAATTCACTTGGAACAGCAGCCTGTCCTCCTTATCATATTGCAGTCGTGATCGGCGGAACGTCGGCTGAGATGACTCTGAAGACAGTGAAAATGGCTTCGACTGGATACCTCGACACTCTCCCGACCTCCGGAGGAAAAGAAGGATTTGCATTCAGAGACATTGAACTTGAAGAAAAAATGCTTGAAGCTTCCAGAAAATCAGGAATAGGAGCACAGTTCGGAGGAAAGTACCTGGCACACGATTTCAGAGTGATCAGACTTCCGAGACACGGAGCATCCTGTCCTGTGGGACTCGGAGTCAGCTGCAGTGCAGACAGAAACATCAAGGGAAAAATCACTAAGGAAGGAATCTTCCTTGAAAAACTCGAATACAATCCTGCACAGTTCCTTCCCAAGATGGAACAGATTCAGATGAGCGGTGAAACGGTACATGTGAATCTGAATAATCCGATGGAAGAGATTATAAAAATTCTTACAAAGTATCCGGTCAAGACAAGAGTGATGCTTTCCGGAAAACTGATTGTGGCAAGAGACATTGCTCATGCGAAACTGAAAGAGAAACTCGACAGAGGAGAAACTCTTCCTGACTATTTCAAAAATCATCCGATCTATTATGCCGGTCCTGCAAAGACTCCGGAAGGACTTCCATCAGGTTCATTCGGTCCTACGACTGCAGGAAGGATGGACAGTTATGTTCCTCTTTTCCAGGAAAAAGGATTCTCTCTTGTGACACTTGCAAAAGGAAACAGATCGAAGGTTGTTACAGACAGCTGCAAAAAGAACGGAGGGTTTTATCTCGGTTCCATCGGCGGCCCGGCTGCCCTTCTTGCAAAGGAAAACATCAAAAAAGTGGAGACAGTGGACTTTCCTGAACTGGGAATGGAAGCAGTCTGGGGAATAGAAGTGGAAAACTTTCCTGCATTCATCGTCGTGGATGACAAAGGAAATGATTTCTTCGAAATGCTCCGTCATTAACACCGCATTGTATGAGTCTTTATGAATCTGTTCAGGAGGGAAGAATTTTCCTCCTGAAATCAGACAGCCTTGAGAAAAGTTTTTTTGAAGAGGCAGAACGAATTATTCGGAAATATTTCGGAGAGAATCCGGAAGAAGCAGAATTCAGTATGTCCAGACAGGAACATTTTGAAAAACTGCAGGAAGCGAGGCTTGAAATGGGTTCCGAGAGGACTGTTTCCTTTCTCGAAAAATTCCTGAATGAGATATTTCCTAATGATGATCTGTACTATGATGTGCCGAGACTGCGTGCAGTCACAACTTACGGTCATACAATGCCTGAAGCAAGGCCAGCCTACTTTGTACACAGAGACAGCTGGTATGCAAATCCCGAAGTGCAGATCAATCTATGGGCTGCTCTTTCTGAAATAACTGAAAAGAACTGCTTTGCTTTTTATCCGGAATACTTCCAGAAATCAGTGAAAAACAATTCCCGGAAATTTGATCTGGATAAATGGAACGCTAACGGCGGGTTTCAGTCCACAGTAAGAAAGATTTATCCGAGAGCATTCTTCGGACACGAAAAACCGAAAGAGCGGCTTTTCTCCTGCAGTAAATATGATGTACTGATTTTCTCTGCAGATCATCTGCACGGTACAAGACCGAACCTTAGCGGAAAAACAAGATTCAGCACTGATCTCAGAGTTGTACTGAAAAGACATGCTGAAAAAAATCCATTCCGAGGTGCAAAGGACAATTTTTCAAAAGGCACGATGCTCTCCTCTATGAAATATCTCAAAGCCCCCGAACAGATATCTTAGTACTCACAGGATATAATAGTTGAAAGTCAGTAAAAAGCGGGGATTAGGCAGTTTCCAAGCCGCCTCCAAGCGCTTCCCAGATTTCTAATCGAACGCAGTAGCGGCTTCCAAGCTTGCGAGATTAGAAATCTAATGAAACCAGATGTTTTTCTATTTCCGAAAGAAGCACAGAATTTTCCTCTTCAGTTCCCACAGTGATTCTAATATAGTTTCGAGAGAGAGGATCAGTGAAATATCTGGTATAGATCTGCTTTGCTTTCAGATATTGAAACAGCTCCTGGGGACTGGTTCCTTCGGGAGGTTTAGTGAAAAGAAAGTTGGCATTTGAATCTGCTGTCGTAAAGCCCAGCTTTTCGAGGGCCTTCTTCATTTTTTCTCTGGAAGAAACAATCGCTTTTACTGTCTTTTTGAAATAGACCCTGTCTTTCAGTGCTGTCGATGCAATTGTTTCCTCAAGCATTCCCAGATTGTAGGAATCCTTCAGTTTCATTAAGAGAGATATATTGTCAGGATTACTGATAATCAGTCCGACCCGAAGTCCGGCCAGAGAGTAGGACTTGGAGAAAGTTCTTGTTACAAAGAGATTGGAAAGACTGTTCACTTCTGATATAAAACTCGCACCCTCCTCCGCAAAATCAACATAAGCCTCATCGGAAAGAACTGCTCCTGGAAAATTCCGGATGAGATTTCTCATCTCCTCTTTCTTTTCGAGAATGCCTGTAGGCGCATTCGGATGAGCAAATGCCAGAAGATCTCCCTTTTCAGCTCCCAGTCTTTCAAAGTCAAAATGCAGATCTTCTTTCAGTGGAACTTTTACAACAGTCACATTGTTCATCTGAATTTCAGAGAGAACAGTATAAAGCGAGTATGTGGGGTACGGCATAATGAACTTGGAATTTCTGCCGAGAACTGCACGGAAAAGAAGTGCGAGTCCCTCATCTGATCCGTTTGTCACAAGCACCATATCCTCAGTAATTCCGTACACTTCCGCTGCTGCCTGCCGAAGTTTTGCTGAACTAGGACTCGGATATTTTCTGAGATATCCTTTTGCAAATATCTCCTGAACTGCCTTCTCTATTTTCGGACTTGGAGGATAGGGATTCTCATTTGTATTGAGTTTGATGAGTTTCCCAGTCACAGGGGGCTGTTCCCCCGGTATATACGGCTCAAGGTCCAAAAGTTCTTTTCTGAAAACTGATCCGTTCATTGGAGCCTGTTGATTGCATCGAGAAATGAGATGGCCGATGCTTCTACGATATCTGTGGAACTTCCTTTTCCGACAACGACCTTATCCTCATACTTGATACTCACGGAAGCTTCCGCCAGCGCATCCGTGCCTTTAGTAACTGGAGAGATAATCAGTTTATTTAGAACAGGACTGATTTGGACTATTTTCTGGACTGCCTTGAAAACCGCATCCACCGGACCGTCTCCCGTGCAGGACTCTTCTCTGATTTCCGAATCCACTGAAATCTTCACAGTGGCAGTGGGCACAGTATTTGAACCGGAGGTCACCTGATAATAAACAAGTTTATATTTGCTCGGGATCACCTGTCTCGACTGACTCGAAAACAGAGCCACCAGATCATCATCAAAGATTTCTTTTTTCTTGTCTGCGATTTCGAGAAATCTGCTGTATGCGGTTTCCAGTTCTTCTGCACTCGGAGAAAAACCGAGACGGATGATTCTGTCTTTAAAACCTGCACGTCCCGAATGACGTCCAAGCACCATTCTGTTGGATTCAAGTCCCACTGATTCGGGAGTCATAATTTCATACGTCTCTCTGTTTTTGATGACCCCGTCCTGGTGAATGCCTGATTCATGTGCAAATGCGTTTGCCCCTACAATTGCCTTGTTCGGCTGAACCACCATTCCAGTGATTGTCTTCACAAGATAGGAGGCCCTTGTAATCAGTTCTGTTTTCACTTTTGTGGAAATTCCGTAAAAATCTTTTCTTGTGCGAAGAGCCATAATGACTTCTTCCATTGCAGTATTGCCTGCCCTTTCACCGATCCCGTTGATTGTGCACTCTACCTGACGCACACCGTTCTTGATGGCGGACAGAGAATTGGCAACTGCCAGTCCAAGATCATTGTGACAGTGAGCAGAAAATATCACCTTGTCCGCTCCCTTCACATTTTTGATCAGATATTGAAACATCTCACCGTATTTTTCAGGAGTGGTATAGCCTACTGTGTCCGGTACATTGATTGTACCCACACCTGCTTCAATGACTGCCTCGCAGACCTCTCTTAAAAATTCCCAGTCCGATCTTGTGCCGTCCTCTGGAGAAAACTCCACATCATCTACATACTCTCTTGCCATCCGTACCGCTTCAGGAGCCATTTTCAGAACCTCTGATGCAGTCTTTCCCAGTTTGTATTTCATATGAATCGGAGAGGTCGCAAGAAATGTATGAATTCTTCCTTTCTTTGCAGGACGAAGTGCAGAACCTGCAGTCTGTATATCGTTTCTCATTGCACGAGCAAGAGCCGCAATGACAGGTCCTTCCACTTCTCTGGAAATCCTTTCCACTGCCTGAAACTGAACCGGAGAAGATACAGGAAAACCTGCCTCAATGACATCCACTCCCATCTTTGCCAGATGATGAGCGATTTCCAGTTTTTCATCCTCGCTCATTGCGGCACCGGGGCACTGTTCTCCGTCCCTGAGAGTTGTATCAAAAATTCTTACGAAATCATCCATGTTTTCCTCCGGAAATGCATGATGATTGAAAGGGTTTTAGATCAAGTTATGCAGTCAATCGGAAAAAAAACCTATTTTATCACATCGGGAATTCTTTGAAGAATTCCCTCCTTGCTCAGTATTTTGGATATGATCATTTTGACAGCTGGACTGACTTCAGGATTGATCGGTTTAGTAAGATCACTGATATGAAAAAATCTGTGTTTTGGATCACTTTGCAGAGTCTCAAACAGCTCAACATTTTCTGCCTGAAGAGTGCAGATAATCGGGTAATATTCCTTCAGTTCTCTGTCATCCCGTTTGGACTTGATCAGATAGGCCCCCTTGGCAACAGTCAGAATTTCCAGCTTAAATTTCTTCCGGGAAACCTTCAGTTTTTCCTCGAGTGATTCAATGATGATCTCGCTGATTTCCGGAATAGTCTTTTTAGCAGTACCGCTGTCCAGTCTGTCAGCAATCCAGTTGTAGTCTCCCCATTTTGCATTGTATCTTAAAAGAAACAGATCTCCTTTTCTTATCATTACAAAATATACCTCCTGCTTCTGGTATACCGGATATTCTGAAACGGCTGTCTCCAGATTTTTTTTATGCTTGGAATAAATATCCGGCAGAGCATCATAGAGGATTTTCAGAAGAGTGAGTCTTTCCTTTGCAAGAAATTTTTCAGATACAGTCAGATCATCATTAAAAACAGAATCCAGGATCAGTTTCTGAGATTTCATATTCAGATTGCGGAATCTGTACATTGTTTCCACCAGATACTGAAAACACATTGAATGAATGCTGCTGTCTTTGTCGGAATCCAGACTTGTCAGAAGAAACTGAACCCAGTAACTTGGAGTCTTTTTGGATTCGCATTCTACGTGGAGTCTGTTTGCTGTAAATTCGAATACTTTTTCATTATTGATTCTTTTTTTGGTGATCAGACGGAATATCTTTTCCTCTCTTCCGGAACTGTCATGAACTTCATCTGAGATCTGCAGGCACTTGAAAAGCGCTTCATAAATCTCCATATTCAGCTGAGTGAAATCGTCAAGCCTGGATTCGGACTCTGCCGCATTCAGAAGATTTTCACATACATTGACAATTGCATTTTCCAGATTCAGAAAATTTTCAGTCAGTCCTCTCATTACTGATGCAAGCTGATTTCTGATGAAGTTTCCGTTCCGTCTGCTGTCCTCCGTAAGAAAGTGTTTAAAGTCTCTCCAGTTGAAGCTTTTTCCTGAGATTTCGAGAACTAAGGGTTTGAAATTATTGTCCCGTATGCTTCTGTCGAATGAATTCATATAATGAACCCACTGCCTGTTGCGAAGAACAGCCAGATTGTTTTCAAGCATTGAAAAACATGTACCGAATTCTCTTTCAAACCTCAGATCCCTTACATATTTCTGCTTGAATGCGGCACACTGTCTTTCCAGCTTCTGCACTAGACTGTTCGTAGATGCATTAAAATTAGGAAGGAAACTTACCGATTTTCCAAAGATCCGAAGAACAGGATAAACTGCCTTATATTCAATAAATTTCTTCAGAAGAATGTCAAAGAACGCAGTGAAGTCTTCCTGAGACTCCATCTTTCCGAGTATGCCCGCAATATGAAAAAGAACCAGTTCACTGAACTGCACAGATCTGGCTGTTTCCACTTTTTTCAGAAGCCATCTGTGTTCTTCCGTGGAAGTATTACTGTATTTTTCCCAGTTTCTGCAGGCATATTCAGCAATATAGTATGCCGGCGACGACATTGTAAATCGGAAGGATATTTTCTGTTTATGATTTTTAAGATAACCGATCGATACCGCATTCATCAGAATGAAATCAGGCTTGGACTCCGGATCTGCTTTTCTGACAATATCAAAAAATTCCTTCTCATCGAGTTCAGAACAGTTTCTGTTCTCCATCTCCAAGGATACAGAATGAAAAAGTTCAGACACTTTTTCAGGACTGATTCCACCGGAAGATGCAATCTTATGATGATAGGAATTCACGCACTGATCGAGCACATCCACAAAATATATATGCTCCAGTTCTCCTACATTTGATCCGCGTTTCACTTCACAGAAAAGTTTCAATATCCAGATTTCAGTAGAAAGAATCCTGAGTGCTGAAGGTTTGAGTCTGCCTTTGATGCTGTAGTATTTAAAGTATTTCAGAACAATTTCATCCCAGTATTTTTCCGGTGCAGTAAACTTGAAAAATCTCACTGAACTGTCCGAGACATACTTGCTGTTTTTTTCCGTCTGAGGAACATCAAAACTCATTGCCTTCTCCGAAATGATGTCCTTCAGATGTTCGTTTACAATCAGACCGCTCCAGTATGCAGGAATCACCGAAATGATGAACTTGAATCTGCCGTCAGAAAGGGTTTCCCAGAAGAGCTGCCGGAGGCACTGAGAGGCAAGATTCTGATTTGAATTATAATATATTTCATCTATAATTACGAGAAAAAACTTGTCCGATGACTTCATCATTTTTCCGATCTTTACAGGAAGACTCTCAGTCTTGTCTATCCTCAGTCTGTCCCTGATTTCATCTATGAGAGAATATTTATCCTTCAGTTCAATCTTTCCCGATATCTTCAGAGTCGGAACTGTGTACTGTCCCTCCTCGGTCAGAAAATCCAGGAATACTGATTTCCCTGATCCGATCTCTCCATTGATAAAAAATATTTTATCATCTGTCTTATAAAACTTCCATATCTGTTCACTGATGCCTTCCTTGTAAAAATCAGTAAAAAGTTCAGGAGAAATGACATCCGTTCTGGATCTGTAATTCGATTTTTTACAGAGATCACTGAGTGAGGATGTTTCCGGAATGGCGAGATCAGAAACAGGGGTCTGGCCGTTTGCAGTGCCGGACATATCCTTGAGTCTGCTGAAATATCTCATAGAAAGAAAAACAGCGGCAGTCTTTACAGCTTCCTCTTCTTTTGGAAATATGGAAAATTTCAGAGAGTATACGGCCATACAGAGATAAAAACTTTTCCGTATATCCTCTACAGTCCATTTCACTGCAGGATCCTTTACAATATTCAGTTTGGGAAAAATCTGCAGAATGATATTCAGTATATTGATGCAGAATACAGGCTTGTCGCCGTCGGGATAAAGAAAAAAGGAATCATTGTTCTGATTTGTCCCGGCTGCTTTCTTTGTATAAGCCGAATCTTCGAGACGGTCGATCAGATTCAGAATGAACATCTGATCTTCAAGACTGAATTCCTTTTTTTCTATCAGTTCCTTATGATATTTTTTCAGATATCTCTGCACTGTTCTCAGAAAAATATCAGTTTCATATCTGGCAGCATCAAAGAAGATATTGCCTTTCGTATTTATATCGTACAGGTCAATGACAGCCGTGCTGATCTGTCCTCCTACACTTCCGATGCCGTAAAGTATATTGGAAGCATTCAGATCCCCGTGCAGAGATTCAGTCTGACATACAAGAGCATTTTCCTTCAGAACTGCATCAATGGAATATCCGGTATCCAGACTGTAATTTTTTGTATTTATTTTCTGAAAAAAATACATGAAATTTTTATCAGCAAGCACTGATTCCGGAATTTTTATCTTTTCAGAAACAGTCTTGAATATGTTTTCCCTTGAACTTTTCTGCTCCACAAATTCCTTCGGGTTGACGTAAATATCCCACTCATCAGGTTTATTCTGGTAAGAAATCAGCTCATCATAACTCAGCACAACTTTTGAATCGAGTCTGTAGGTCAGACTGTCGGCTGAACTGAATTTTGTACCGAATTTTATGCTTAAGACCCCCAGGTTTCTGTCCGTTTCATGAGGTTTTACATCAAATCCGAATATATCGGACTGGCTGATTTTTCTAAAACCCTCCAGAAGACTTTTGTCTGATTTTTTTTTCAGCTTCGCTGAAAGCATTTTTCTCGGAGGAAGAAAAAATTCGACTGAATTCTGCATCGGTTCTGAATGAAATGCAAGAGGTTTCTCCGGATTAATGTAAAGCTGCCTGAAAAGAAATGTAAAAATCTCTATAATTGCATTCAGAAGAGCCTGAGTCTTGGACTGATCCTCAAGAATGAAATCATAGTCGGAGTCGAACCTTCTCATATCGCTCAGAAGGGTCTTGAATGAGAAAACCCTCTCTACTTCCGCTTTTCTGTAAAATGCCTTCAGTTCAAGAAAACCGTTTCTGTCCTTTCCTACAGGCATCTGATTCTCTATTGCAGTCACATTGTTTTTATCGTAAACATCTTTAGTAATTTCGTCAATGCTCGGCAGATATTCTTTCAGTATTTTGGGATAATAATCATATTTCAGGAGTTTGTATTCGGGTCTTTTCTGCCCTTCCCGTCTGCACTCTGCCTCAAAGACCTGTGCCGAGGTTTTTCCCTCACTGAAAACCTTTATGATTTTGATGGAATTATAAAGATTCAGTTTTGCATAAATCTTCAGATCGTCCTTGAGAACGGGGCTGAAAAAATCGGTCTTTTCTTCGGGAATGACAAGTTCAGTGCTGAATTTCGGATAGACCGCATCGAGTTCAGTCATTTCAATTCTGTTGGCAGACTCTTCCGATATCCCGAGACGGATCCGTTTGAGTCGAAGGTTTCTTCTTTCAGAAGGATCTATATATCCAGCAGAAGCGTCCTCCCTGCTTAAAAAGTTTCTGAAATAAACTGAATATTCCTGCTCCGCATTTTCTCCGCTCATGAACCGACTCTTTTAAAAATTTCCTTTACAATTCTATTTTCATATGTAAATTGTCAATGAAATTGACTGTAGAAAAATTTATTACCTCGGATCAGGCTATTATGTATGTATTCCTGAAATACATACTAGTTTATTATATCGCTTTTTCCAAAAGGCAATCAGGCATGGACTTTCTGCAGAATTCAGTCAGAGGAAATTATGGCAGTGAATAAAAATACAGAGAAATCTGAAAGCGGCATAAACAGAGAACATGAATTCAAATATATCCTTCCGAAGGATATATTTGATATGCTCGAATCATCACCCTTGGAGAAAATTTCCATCGGTCCTGATTTCACTGTCTATTTCAAGGAACCAAGGGTCAAGGACAGACCGTATATTTATATAGATTCTGATTCTAAGGCACTCTTGAACAGCGGAGCACAGCTTTCCATCCGTAAAAGAGAACGGGATTATTTTCTGACTTTCAAGACAGGAAATGATTCTCTTCTCGGAGACTTTCTTACGGAAAGAGAAGAGAACAATCTTCAGATTCCTGAACTGAAAGGAAACGCTTTCTGGGAAAAAAGAGACTGCAGAATCATTCAGGAATTTGAACCTGTGCAGGCAGCAGCGGACATTCTGAAATCATTCGGAAATGAGGAACTGAAAGAACTCTGCTCTTTTACTGTTCATACCAAAAGAATGACAGCAGCACTGAAAGGAAGCGATCAGGAACTTTTTGAAATTGCCTTTGACAGAATTGAAACTTCTGATTCTCATTTTCTTTATGAAATGGAACTGGAATTTAAATATTCCGGAAATACAATTCACCTTCCTGCAGCCGAAAAGCTGGAAGATATCGTTCTGAGAATGCTTTCCCATACGGTGGAAGAAAAAACAGGCAAAAAATTTGACTTTAATGAATTCAGAACAGTCCTTCCAAAATTCAGAAGAGTGCTGGAACAGACCAGAAGAAAGGAAAGGATTGCAGCAGAAGTCAATGAAATGCATGACTGGAAGGACGGATCGAACAATCTTCTCGGATTTATCGGCGGACATCTGGATATCCTGAAAAAATCATTATTTGCAGTGCCTGTAATGCTTTTTGTAAAACCTCATGAATACAAGGCAGATGAACTGTACAAGGAAAACAAGGAAGAACTGACGAAACTCAGAAGACTGGATATAAAAAAATACAACCAGGAACTGAATGCGATGTATCTGAGAAGCAGAAAGGAAATAGAGACATTTGCAGAAAGATACTTGAACATTGCACTCGACAGCATCAGCAGTTCTCAGGGAAGATTTTCGGTTCACAAATTTGCACTTCCGTTTTCAGAATACCTTCTTCTTTTTATTTTCCCATCCAATGCATTTTCTCAAGGTGACGGAATCAGCATCTATCAGAAAGCAGAGGCCCTGATCTGTGAAACAGTCCTCAGAAAAGTGATGGAGATATCCGGTGACAGGGACATTTACAGCAAAATGCAGATCAATTTCGGAATGGGAAACAAGGATGCTGTAGGCAGTCAGCAGGACGGTTCAGATACGCGACTTCTGCAGATTGAATTTTTTGAATTCATTCCAAATCAGCCGGAACTCAATTCCATCAATACGGAAAGACTGATGAACAGATGCAGACTCAATCTGGACTATCTCAATAAATACAGAAACGAACTCATTCGTTTTGAAGGCAAAGGTCCTCTTCTTGCACTGAAAGGCAGAAAAAATCACAGCACAGCAAGTCAGACATTGATTCTCAAACTGAAAGGGTATCTATGAAAACAACTGTACTGATCGCAGAACATGTCATCATCGGACTGCAGACTTTTGTATGGTTCCTTCTTCTGTTTCTTCTGTTTATCGGAGAAGTAAGTTCGGAGGGAATGCTCTCTGCAGTTTCCAGAGAAAGTTCTCTTGCCGCAGCCCTCTTTGCACTGAGCATTTTTGTATACCCGTTCGGTATTATCATAGATAATATAGCAGATTATATTCTGAAGAAACGGGAAAACAGAATCAAGACAAAACATCTTCCCGACAGCTCAATGTCAGTCAAGTTTCTTCTCGCAAAACTGAAAGATGAAACACTGAGTCATCATTTTGAATATATGAGGACAAGGATCAGAATTTGCAGATCCACTTCACTGAATTTTCTCATTATATTTATTCTTTTAATCATTATGATGATCGGTTCCGGAGGAAGAAATCCTCTTCACCTGAGAATTCTGATGTTCGGAATGTTTTCCTCACTTCTGATTTCCGTCTCAGCCTATGTCTGCTGGTATCTTCTGACAAAATCATATCTGATTTCCATCGGAAGAAATTACAGTCTGATTGAAAGTATGGAAACAGAAAAAAGTGTCGGTATTAATTCGCAAGACTGATTCTGTTTTTCAGAGAGGTTTTTCCGCCTGGAATGTGGATATAAGAAATGCATTCGCATTCTTCCCACCCTTTCCCTTCCATAGTCCAGCATCCGGCAATTCCGTGTCCCTTCAGAACACCGGTACATTCCTGCGTCATCGAATTCCCTTCCTTTTGGAAACTGCAGGTGTAGGATGTCCTGTTTTCGGGAACAGAGAGAGTGATTTTTCCTTTCTTCAGATCAGGGTCTGTTTCAGAAAGCCATCCATAGAGAAAGGACTGAAACGAAGATGTGACTCCGTTTATCTCCGCTGCGGACTGACAGGTGTTCATCTTCATTGAAATGGAATTGGACTGAATGGATTTAATGGAAGCCTTTCCCTTTATCTTGGAGTAAAACCAGTCCTTCGGCACTGTGTTTTCGGGACTGGAATGTTCCTCAAATGAACCCGGTGCTCCGCCCCATCCGGTAAACTTGTCCAAAGATCTGTAATCGGAAAGCTCGAGAACCCTAAATCTGGATTTATGAGGTTTTTCTGAATGAGAACCCTTTTCCCCGGAGACCTCGCAGGGAATATAGGAAAGCTGCAGAAGAAGAATGACAATAAATGTGTTTTTCCAAGTAATTTTCATTATTTTCCAATGGACTTCTCCAGACTTTCCAGCCATTCAAGAGCTGATTTCTCTTCTTCTTTCAGAACCGCCTGGGGCCATCCCAATGAATTAGACAGGATTTTCCCGACTGGTGTCACAAGTTTTTTGGCCAGATCCAGATTCGTAAACGCAGTTCTCCATCTTCTGGCAATCACATCAGTGATTCCTAAAGCAAACTCACTTTCTGCAAAGTATTTCACCTCTTCCTCAAAAAGTCCAGTTCCTGGGAGAATTTCCTTCGGGGTTTTCCCCAAAATTTCGGAAGTCAGTCCTCCATAGTAATTTCTAAGTCTTTTCGCCTGATCCTGGGAAACGCTGTAGATCTGAGCGATGTCGATATAAAGATTTTCAGAGTATCCCTTTTTTCCGGGAAAACCATAGTCATATGTATTGCATTTTGTATCGGGAGTAAGTTTTCCTTCCAGAACCACCTTGTCTACCAGATCCTCTGCCATTTTTCTGTATGTAGACCATTTTCCGCCGCTCATTGTAATGAGACCGGACTTGGAAATCAGGATCATTTCTTCTCTGGAAATATTCTTAGTATTCTGGCTTCCGTCAGGTGCGATCAGAGGACGAAGTCCTGCAAAGATGGATATGATATCCTTTTTTTCCACACGGACTCCCAGATATTCCTGAACTGTTTTCAAAACAAAGTCCACTTCCTCATTCAGAGGCATCGGCTCATCCTGAACAGTCTTCACTGGAGTGTCGGTGGTTCCCACAATTGTACAGTCTTCCCAGGGAATCACAAAAACGACTCTTCCGTCCGATGTTTTTGGGATAATCATAGCACTTTTGCAAAGAATCTTGTCTCTTTTAAAAACAAGATGTATCCCCTGACTGGGAGAAAGAATGTTCTTGGCGGAAGGGTCATCCATTTTTCGGATTTCATCGATGTGAACACCGGTTGTATTTACGACAACCTTTGTTCTGACTGTAAATTCCTCACCGGAGAGAGTATCCTTGATCTTTACTCCTGAGATTTTTCCATTTTCCTTGACAAAACTCATTACCTCAGTCCTGGAAGCAACGCAGGCACCCTCTGCAGCGGCACTCTGAGCCAGAAGCACATTGAGTCTCGCATCATTGAACTGAGCATCATAGTAAGTGATTGCACCGGTCAGACCGATCGGATTGATCGAAGGGAATTCGCGGATTGTTTCTGTCTTGGATATACTTCTGTGAGTAGGAAGACCGTTGTCCCCTGCCAGAATATCGTAAAAAGTCAGGCCGATTCCATAATAAGGTCTTTCCAGAAGTTTATAACAGGGCAGAACAAATTTCAAAGGTTTAACGAGATGAGGTGCATTTGCCAGAAGTCTTTTTCTTTCGAGAAGCGCCTCACGGATCAGTTTGAAATGAAACTGTGCCAGATATCTGACTCCTCCATGAATGAGCTTAGTGGATTTGCTCGATGTACCGGCAGAAAAGTCCCTTTTTTCCAGAAGTGCAGTATTCAGACCTCTGAGAGTCGCATCCAGTGCAGCACCAGTACCTGTAGCCCCTCCCCCTATAAAAATGCAGTCAAACTGGGTTTTTTTCAGTCTGTCGAGGCTGTGTTTTCTGTTGATCTGAATAGGCATTATCCCTCTCCGTCAGGTTTGAATTTTTGTTTATTAGACAATTAATCAGATACTTCTTTTTTTTTCTAGCTATTTCTTCTCTATTGAAGGACAATCAGCTTCTCTGATATTGATTCAGGCAGAATGAAAACAGCCCCACAGTTTTTCTTTGATGCTTTAAGAGTATCTTTCAGAAATCCGAACGGATGCATTTTTGCGGGACAGTACCGGAATTTGCCGCACAATATTTTACTTATGCACTGTAATCATAATATTTTCAGGATTTTTTGATTTTTGACCCTTTAACTGTGCTGATAATCTTTCTGCAATATGAGTATGTGCCCGCACGGCACAAACTTCTAGATCTTTCCCTCTTCATACGATGAAGGAACTTCTTTTCCTTCTATCTATTTATATATTTTTTTTTATTATATACTATTTTCGAAAATAGGAAAGTCATTATACTTTTCATCGAATTTATAATTACCTAACTCACCTTACGCCTTTGGCTGCCTTTGGCTGCCTTCGGCTGCCTTCGGCTGCAGGTGGGGCGTTTTTGGAGTTTTGCCTAGATTCGACAGCCTCACTACAAGTGCCGGCGGCTTGAGGGCTCGCAAATCTTGAAGCCGCTGCAAATCTTGAAGCCGCTGCAAGCCTGGAAACTGCTGCAAATTTGGAAGATGCTAGATTTTCCTAATACATTTATGAAATTACAGATTCTAGACCTCATATCCTATTTTCGTAAGGTGAGTTACAATTTCATGAATCGTCAAATCCTTCTTTGCAGATATCTTCATCAGACTGAGACACATTATCAGAGAATGGAATTCCAATACAGAAATTCTTTGAATACGTGAGAGAAAAATTTTTAAACTAACCCTAGGCCGATTCATTTTTTTGCAACCTTTCCAAATGTTCTCCATCCTATTTTACAGATTCAGAGATCAACCTGAATCATCGGAGATGATATGTATTACTTAGGAAGACTGCTCGGACTTGTGCTTTTTATTTTTTTAATTGTTCCAATGAGGATTGTGTACGGCAGAAAAAAATGCAGGTATACGGGCACTGAAAAACTTTCAGACCTGAAGGGAAAATCTTTTTTTGTAGCGGCAAATCATATCAAACCCAGAAGCAGATTTTTAAAATTCATCAGTATGCCCTACGATGCTTATATCGCCAGAAAAATGTTTCTCGAATTCGGATTTTACAGTACTGCACTGACCAGCTACGATTCTCCCGGAAATCCAAAATCAGCATTCGGAAAATTCTTCACAGAAAAAGTAAAGGAACAGCTGACAAAAGGAATCGTAGTCTCCTCAGATCTGATTCCGCTGAACAGAAAAAAACAGGACAAGGTCACTCTTGCAGATATGAGAAAAATGATGAACAGAAGACCCTCAGCTATCGGGATTTTTCCGGAAGGCACCTGGTTTCGGGGTTTTCGAAAAACAAGAAAACTTCATCCGGGAGTAGCTGTTCTTT